>JBCCQC010000094.1:0-10207 GCA_039024535.1 Chloroflexota bacterium | reverse complement strand
GGGAGAGTATATCTAGCGAGAGCGTTGCCATTTTTCGCTCCGTGGCTCACAGAATATGAATAACTTACACTATTATAACTTGAGAGTCGACTTTCTGCTATTCGTTCAGCGTATGATAGTGTATCTATTTCGGTTGAAACTCAAATGAGCCGTTTGGGATTGAAAACACGAGCGACACAAGCAATGAGACCAGAAAGGGAGTGAAAAGCGCCTGCGAGGCGAAAATAGCGTCGTAGTATGCGGTTCACCCGTTCCAGCAAACTGGTCGTGCGAAGGGCAGTCCGTTGCCAATTGGGGAAGCGTTTAAGGACGCGGAAGAAAGCGACGGTTTCATGCCAATCACGCTGCAAGGTCTCAACAAATTGAGGTTGCAACTCCTGCCATGTCTCGCTAAGCGTATGGCGTAACTGCCGCGCTTGGTCTTCATTGTCGAGATCAAGTAGTGGTAAGACTGATTGAAGTAGTTCCCGTTTGAAGTGACGGCGTTGCTCACGTGTGAGGTCGGTAGGAGCTTGGATGCTGGTCCACAGGTTGCGCAGCTTGTGAAACAGGCAGCGCTGGTGAGGAATGTGCGGATAGATCAGGTTCAGCGCGGCACGTAACCCACTACCGCCATCATGAATGAACAGCTCAACGCCGCGCTCCCGGTAGACACCGCGTTGTTCAAGCCGTATCAACAACGCTTCCCATGCGGACTGGCTTTCCTCATCGGCAATATGCCAACCGAGAATGCCCCAGCGACCGCTCTGGGGATACAAGCCAAGCGCAACCAGAACCGCCACCTTGTGGCGTGCTTTGACCACGCGCTGTCGTCCGGATTGATCGGTTTGCACCGCTGGGGTGTCCTCTAGCAGCGTGACCCAGATGGCATCCAGCATCCCCACGGGTGGGACACTGCTCAATTGCAGATCGGGCGGTGTCCTGACATCCTGAACGAGCGTATTCAGCTTGCGTAGCCCAACCCGGGTCTGCATCGTCTCTCCAATCTCATCTTGCATCTGACGCAAGCTCAACCCCAGCGTCGCCCAGCGTTCGACTTGTTCCGTCACATCATCCCAGAAGCGTTGGTAGGGCTGAAGAATCGAGAACGGGATGCTCACGCTCCCCCCACATTCGCACACCACTCGTGGTAGTCCATAGGTCACCACACCAAAGGTGGTGACCAGTTGGCGCTGGCGATGTCCGTTTCGTGAAAAGGCGTTGGCGTTTCGACTGCGGCAGCGCTGGCATCTAGCCTGACTTTGTCGACTGACGGATTGGCGTTTCTCGTAGCGTCCCCGAAACAGCCAGCTCGCCACTTCAGCCTCCAGCTGCGTTTGGATCGCTTCGGCAACTCTGTTTTGGAACTCCGCTTGCAGGTCTGCCAGAAAGGATTTGAATCCCGAGACCCCTTGATTTATCTTCATCATGATGTGAGACCGATTCCGGTTTTGATTTCGCAACCAAACTTTAATCGCGTTTCACGTCTTTTTCCATTTCAACCGAATTCGATACACTACCGCGATGCATGGTACATGGCTACCGACGGGCAGACCCGTGCATGGCGTCTTCGCCTTCTCCAACGGGTTCTTTCGTGGTGGTCACGCTTGTCCATTCGGGGCGGTCGCCGCGCAGGTGGGCATAGATGGGCTTCTCGTTGCGCAGCACGTCTACAAAATTGGGCATATCGGCATAGGGAACGAACATGAAGCCCTTTTTCTCCTCGCTTTTGAACGCTGGCTGCGGGAAAGCGCTCTGCTCATCCAGGCAATACACATCAAGTGTGTATTCGTCACCAATGCAGCGCACAATGCCCTTCAGACGGATTACGGTACCGTCAAAGTCCATTTCTTCTAACTGACGCAGCACGACCATATACTCTTTTACTTCAAAAACGGCAGCATCTGCCATGATGTTCTCCTTAAACACTGATGGTTGGATTCATCAACACAGTTACTATTTTAGCGTATTTATTGGAGTTGTGTGCAGTTTTCCCGAAGATGGCGACTTCAGGTGTGTACAGGTTTGTATGAGCCACAGAATCACATCGGGTAAGGCGCTGTATGATATGCTATGATGAATTGGTAACGGGTTTTACCATGCCATTGCAGCAGCCACAACAAATACCCGTTCCCAACCCTGTAAGCAATCGTGTGAGGTGACATTCGGTGTCCACTCAACCTCTTTTTCAACAGGAACAGAGCACGCTGAATGTGCTCGTCCGCGCATGGGATCGGCGTTTGCGCCTGCAACAGGCGTTGCGCTGGTTTGCGTGGAGCCTTGTGCCGGGGCTGGCGCTGGGTATTGTGCTGGCGGTCATCTCGCGCTTTCGTCCGTTCCTGCTCTCAGAGCAAATCCTGACCTATGCACTAACCGGCGTGGCCGTGGGTGTGGCAGCGCTGATTATCGGCGTAATTTTCTACCCGCGCAGTGTGCAGGCAGCGGCCCAGAAGTTCGATGTGATGTTCCGCACCAATGAGCGTGTTTCAACCGCGCTGGAACTGATTACCGGCAAAATCCGCTCCAATGAAGAATTCACCTCCCGGCAGCTAGGCGACGCTGTGCGTGCTGCGCAGACCGTCAGGCCTTCCGACTACATCCCGCTGTATGCACGCTGGCAGGACTGGGCCGTGGTGGTGGTGATGGCCGGTGTGCTGGCCGCGCTGTTGATTATCCCCAATGCGCAGGAAGAAGCCGTGGTAGAAGCCGCACAGGTAAACGAGGCCATTGAAGAAGCCGCTGATGATCTGCGTGATGTGCTGGAGGAAATTGCCGCCGACCCTGCGCTCAATGACGAAGACCGCGAGAGCCTGCTGGAAGAACTGGACACCACGATTGACACGCTGGAACAGCCGGACATCACACCGGAAGAAGCCTTCGCAGAGCTATCCGAGGTCGAAAGCGAATTGCAGCAGCAGGCCAACGCACTCCAGGAGCAGATTGAATCGCAGCAGCAGGCGCTTGCCAATGCAGCGGCTGCTCTGGCAGAGGGATTGAACGAAGCCGGTGAAGAAGCGGGGGAAAGCGAAGCCGGTACCGGTGAGGCCGACCTCGAACGCCAGCTTGAGGAAGCTGCCGAGGCCGCCGAAAACGCATCCGAAGCAGAAGCCAGCGCATTATCGGACTCCCTGAATGAGGCGGCAGAAGCACTGGAGAGCACCAACCCGAACACCGCAGAGTCACTCCGCGATGCAGCACAGGCACTGGAAAACGGCGACCCGAATCAGGCGCAGCAATCACTGGGTGATGCGCAGCAAAACCTGCAACAGGGCCAGCAGAACCTCCAGCAGCAGCAGCAGTCGCAGCAGAACCTGCAACAGGGCGCACAGCAGGCTCAGCAGGGCCAGCAGAACCTCCAGCAGCAGCAGCAGGGCCAGCAGCAACAACAGCAGCAGGGTCAGCAACAGCAGGGCCAGCAACAGCAGGGCCAGCAACAGCAGGGCCAGCAACAACAGGGCCAGCAGCAACAACAGCAGCAGGGTCAGCAACAGCAGGGCCAACAGCAACAGGGTCAGCAACAACAGGGGCAGCAGGGTCAGCAGCAAGGACAGGGCCAGCAGCCCGGTCAGGGGCAACAACAAGGACAGGGCCAGCAACCCGGTCAGGGCCAGCAGCCCGGTTCACAGTCTGGTGTTGTTCAGGCTCCCGGCGGGCAATCACAGAGCGGCCAGAATGCCAGCGGTGCCGGTGACGGCGGTAGCGGCCAGCAGGACGGCGGCGGCTTTGCCGATAACGGTAGCCCGATAGACACCAACAACAACCCGGATGGTGAGGGCGAACGCGAGTTTGAGTCCATCTATGCGCCGCGGCGCCTGGGCGGTAACGGTGGCCCGACAGTTTCCCTGGAAACGGGCGACGAAAACGCGCCGCTGTTCGAAGGTGAGTTCAGTGAGAACCCGACGGGTAACGCCAGCGTGCCCTACAACGAGGTTTTCAGCGATTACAGCGGTGACGTGCAGGAAGCGCTCGAAAACGACTACATCCCGCTGGGGATGCAGGACGTGGTGCGCGAGTACTTTACCTCGATTGAACCGGGCCAGTAGCTAAAACGGACTCTGTGGCGGGGCATTGTGATAGCACGGTGCCCCGTTTTTTATTCCGGGATGCGCAGCACTTCGAATCGCTCGAAGATGGGCGTGCCGAGTGTGTTCGGGCAGGTATATAGCCCCACCTGCCCGCGTGTTTCCTCCGGCAGTGTGCGCTCTGTCACCAGAAATCCATCTACAAACACGGAAACCGACGGCCCGGACGCAATCACGCGCATGGTGTTGCGGCTAGCCGGGGTATAGACGTTGCGCCGGGTTTCGTCCGGGATGGCCGTTGCATTTTCTACCAGCCATGACACAGCCCCACCCGGCCCGAAGTTCACATACAGGCGGCCTGCGTCGCCATAGCCCATTGTGACGGCAAACTGCGCTGTGGGGTTATCCACAGTTACGTCAATCACAAAATCGCGCCATGTCTGGTTGCCTACCAGCATGGATGTACCGCACACGGTAGAAAATGCTGTGCCGTTGCGTGCCTGCCAGTTGCCATTCACCTGCCACGCCAGATCCAGCGAATCTTCGAAGTCATCCACAAAGTACACGTTAAAGCGGCTGGCCCCGATGGTGGGCAGTGCGTTGCGGCTGGCCTCGCTGCCACTGCGGGGCAACACGGGACTCTGCTCCTGTGCAACAACTGTGGCCGCACTCAGCGTTGCCTGTATGTTACGCGCACTTTCGGTGCCCTGCGCCTGCGATTGCAGTGCGGCGGCTGTCGCGGCAAATTGCGTGCCCTCGGCCTGTAGTGCGACGACCGTGCGCGTGGAATCAAACGCAACGGCGGCTCCGGTCGCCGTCTGCTGGATTGCCAGTGCTGTCCCCACCGCGTTGAGCGCGTCCTGTGTGGCGCGGCGGTTGCTGTCGTCGATGACAGCGGTTGCTGTGGCGGCGGCGTTGGCTTCTGCCTGTACCTGCGTTTGCACCACGGCGGCTTCCCGCGTGGCGAATGTGTTGGCAGTAGCCTGTGCGTTCACGGCTTCAACGGTGCGCGTTTCCAGCCTGCCGGGGATGACGGCATCAAAGTATTCCGGCGTGTAAACCAGCAGCACAATAAGGGCCACCAGCGCAATAATCACACTCAGCAACAGCGCAATGCCCAGCGCCCCCCACACCCCGCGCCGTGAGCGCTTCTTGCGCGGTTTGCGTACGACCGGCGGGGCGGTGCGTCCCGGTGGCGGCGGGATGATCCCCGGTTTTTTCGGCTGCGTGGCCTGTGACGCTGCTTTACGCGGCTGCGTATCATCTTCCGATACCGGGGGTTCCGCAGCGGGGTGTGGTTGGGTTGGTTCTGCGGGCGGTAGTTCTGGCAGGGTGGGCGGCTGTTCCATATAGTGAGTATCTGTTCCGTTAGCTGCACACACCTATTATAGCGCACTGCTCCGCAACAGGGTGAAAGCGTGGGACAACCGTTGTGTTGCCCCACGCCGGGGGAATCGTTACATGGCGATGAGAGTTTCTTCTGCCTGCTGCTTGACCTTTGCAATCTGCTCAACGTGTTCGCGGTGGTGCGTGAGGCCCATCAACATGCTGGCTTTTGCGTTAATGTCGCCAAAGTAGGCGGCGGCTTTTTCACTGCCGAATGCCCGCAGCACGTCCATGCGCGGTTCATCTGGCAGGGCGCTGGCATAGGCAAATACAATGCGGCGGCTTTCTTCAAGGCGCTGGAGGGCTTTCTCTGCTGTGTCGATGTCTTCCCACGGGGTTTCGGTACGCAAGCGCCCATAGTGCTGGATGTCACGGGCCAGCAGCGATGCAAACAGGAACGTTTCTTCGTTGGATGCTGTGAGGTGGGCTACAACATGGCCGATTGACCAGCCGACGTGCTCTTCGTCTTCAGTAGCGGCGGCTTTGTCGTGGGCGTCCGGGTCTTGCGGGATGTAAGCAACAGCGGCATCCGGAATGTCTTGCAGCAGGTCACGCACCGCGTCGTACAGGCGGCGGGTTTCTTCCAGAATCTCATCGAACGTGTAACGCTCTGCCAGTTGCGCCCATTTGATGTCGCCGTTGATAAAATCGGTATAGTCGATAGCCATGTGTCGGTTTTCCTCAGATCATTACGTTTACAGAATATGTCGTCCTCTTGTTGGACGCACCGTGTAAACGGATGCTTTCGTGAGATTTTATGCAGTTCCAATGAAATGGCCCGGTAAGGGCAACTGTAAAGGTATTGTCTGTATTGATATAATCACTCATGTATAACTCAGACAAACTGGAGCAAATTCCATAATGGCAACAGAATATGATGTTGTAGTGCTCGGAGCCGGCCCCGGCGGGTATGTCTCGGCCATCCGTGCCTCACAGCTTGGCCTCAAGACGGCTATCATCGAGAAGAAATACTGGGGCGGCGTGTGCCTCAATGTGGGCTGTATCCCCTCTAAAGCGCTGCTCTACAATGCAGAACTGGCCCACATTATCATGCACGAAGCAAAAACTTTCGGCATTCAGTTCGAAGGCGCAGTAACGATGGACTATGGCAAAGCCTACAAGCGCAGCCGCCAGGTATCCAATCGTCTGGTTAAGGGCGTGCAGTTCCTCATGAAGAAGAACAAGATTGATGCCTATGAGGGCTGGGCACAGCTACAGGACGTGCACACCGTCACTGTAGACCTGAACGAGGGCGGCACTGAAACGCTTAACTTCAAAAACCTGATTATTGGCGCGGGTGCGGTGGATAACCTGCTGCCGGGAACCTCTTTTAGCGAAAACGTTGTAAGCTGGGAAACGCAGATTCTCGAAGATCACGTACCGGAGGATATTATCATCGTCGGTGCTGGCCCTATCGGTGTGGAGTTCTCCTATGTGATGTCTAACTATGGCGTCAACGTCACCATCGTGGAGTTCCAGGATCGCCTGCTGCCGAACGAGGACGAAGAAGTTTCGAATGAGCTGATGAAGGTCTACAAGAAACTCGGCGTCAACCTGATGACGGGCCATGCCGTTGAAAAAATTGACGACCACGGGGATAAAGTGGTTGTCACGGCAACAGACCGTGCCAGCGGCGAGACAAAGACCTTCGAAGCTGAAAAAGCCATGATTGCCGTCGGGTTCCGTGCCCGTACCGAGGGCTATGGCCTTGAAAATACCGGCGTCAAGCTGACCGACCGGGGCGCGATTGACATTGACGAGAACATGCGCACGAACATCCCGCACATTTACGCCATCGGCGACGTAACCGCGAAGATGATGCTGGCACACGTGGCAGAAGTCATGGGCGTGATTGCCGCCGAGAACATCGCCGGGGTAGAGTCGCAGACGCTGGAATACATCATGATGCCGCGTGCAACGTACTGCCAGCCGCAGGTCGCCAGCTTTGGCTACACGGAAAAACAGGCCATTGAGCAGGGCTACGACATCAACGTGTCGAAGTTTCCGTTCCAGGCCAACGGCAAGGCACTGGGCCTGAATGAGAGCACCGGCTTTGTCAAACTCATCAGCGATAAGAAGTACGGCGAAATCATCGGCGCACATATGATCGGCCCGAACGTGACCGAACTGCTGCCAGAACTCACGCTGGCCGCCAGTGCAGAACTCACGCCGGACGAAGTGGCGCGTAACGTCCACGCACACCCCACGCTCTCCGAAGCAGTCAAGGAAGCCGCACACGGCCTCGAAGGGCACATGCTCAACCTGTAACCCCTGAACATCAGGCCCGCGATAGATTGTGGGCCTTTTCATCTCACATATTTGCTTCTGTTATAATAGTCCCATTGGTTGTAATAGAAGGATTTTGATGAGCACAAAAGAAGATACGCAGGAAATTACGCTGGAAGTCCGGTGCCCGGTGTGTGGGTGCAACGCGCTGGAGTGGGGGAATGTGAGTGCATTTTTCACGCCAGACACCGCCGACCCGTTCTGGCACCAGATGGCACAGCACCCGGATGGCGTGCGTAGCTGCAAATGCACCCGCTGCAACTACCTGATGCTGTTTGACCTGCCCGAAGCACAACAGTAGTTCACTGGCGATGCTGCCGTGCTGCCTCGAACAGGATAACGGCAGTAGCAATGGCCGCGTTCAAGGATTCGGTTTGGTGTGCCATCGGGATGGTGATGGGTGTAGTGGCAAACTGCTGTGCGGCTTCACTTGCGCCGTGGGCTTCGCTGCCAGTAATCAACGCCCATGAACCCGCCGCCCAGTCCACGTCATCATAGTTCTGTTCACCGCCGCCCTCTGCAAGGTACACCGCATCCACCTGAACATCAGCGGCAATCTGTTCCCATGTCATATCGATGACCGGCAGGCGGAAGTGTGCGCCCATGCCGCTGCGCAGTACCTTCGGGTTATAGGTATCCACACAGCCGGGGGCAGGTATCACCACATCCACACCGGCCCCGGCAGCCGTGCGCAATATCGTGCCCATGTTACCGGGGTCAGAAATTGCGTCGAGTATCAGCACACGGGCTGCGCCTGCCGGGTACTGCGGCTGCGGCACGGGGAACACCCCCACCACCCCCTGCGGGGACTGCGTATCGGTCACATAGCGCATGACCTCATCACTGACGCTGCTCACATCCACGCCGGTACGGGCCAGTTTATCCGTAAACTCGTCGTCCGTGCCGGGGGTGTGCAGCACAAACTCCGGCACGGTGCCATTCAGCCACGCATCCCGGACAAGCCGCACCCCTTCCAGCACAATTTTACCCTCTTTTTTGCGGGTGCGTGCCCGTGAGAGTAATGCATTCGCCAGTTTGACTTTCGTGTTCTGTTTGCTGGTGATGTGTTCCATAAAGGGTCTCGTTCTCGTGTTGGTATGGGTTGCTGCACGTCATCACATCATAACGGGGTCTTACATCAGTACAACCCCGGCAATCATCCCGGCCTACAGAAGCCCCCCGCAGCGCAAAAGTTCCGCTATAATGTGCGCTATTCAAAAAATTTCAACACGATCAGGGGAACATTGACTTGGCACAGGTAATCAGCGTTAAAGACATCAGTAACTACGACGGACAGGAAGTCACGATACGCGGGTGGGTGTACAACAAAACGGGGAAGGGCAAGCTGCACTTCGTCCAGCTACGCGACGGCACCGGCATTGTGCAGTGCATCGCGTTTAAAAAAGAAATCAGCGAAGAAGCCTTTGAAGCCGTCAAATCGCTGGCACAGGAATCGTCCATCATCATCACGGGCAGCGTCCGCGCAGATGACCGCGCCCCCGGCATCCCCGGCGGCTACGAAATCGGCATCAGCAACATCGAAGTGATCCAACTGGCAGAAGACTATCCCATTACGCCGAAAGAGCACGGTACCGAGTTCCTGATGGACAACCGGCATTTATGGCTGCGCAGTTCGCGGCAGTGGGCTATCTTGCGCATCCGCGCTACCATCATAAACGCCATGCGCAACTGGCTGGACGACAACGGCTATCTACTGGTCGATACGCCCATTATCACGCCAGCCGCCGGTGAGGAAACCACGACGCTGTTTGAAATTGAATACTTCGGGGAAAAAGCCTACCTCAGCCAGACCGGGCAACTCTACAACGAAGCCAACATGATGGCCTTCGGCAAGGTGTACTGCTTTGGCCCTACCTTCCGTGCGGAAAAGAGCAAAACCCGCCGTCACCTCATGGAGTTCTGGATGCTGGAGCCAGAAGCCGCGTTTATGTCACTTGAGGAACTGATGGACATGGAAGAAGCGTTCATCAGCCACGTGGTGGCAACCGTCATCGAGAAGCACAAACCGGAACTGGAAATTCTGGAGCGTGACATGGCCGCGCTGGAGAAAATCAAAGCCCCGTTTGAGCGCATCACCTACGATGAAGCCGTAGAACGTCTGCAAAAACTGGTTGCAGAATCCGACGACGGGGAACAGCAGGAACTGCTCAAAATCGAATGGGGAGAGGACTTCGGCAGCCCGCACGAAACAGCTATTGCAGAAATGTTCGACAGGCCAGTATTCGTCTACCACTATCCCACGGCCATTAAAGCATTCTACATGACGCCGGTAGAAGGCCGCCCGGAAGTGTGCCGCAGTGTGGACTTACTCGCGCCGGAAGGCTACGGTGAGATCACCGGCGGCAGTGAGCGCATCTGGCAGCCGGAGCTGATTGAGGAACGCATCAACGAGATCGGCATCCCACGTGCGGCAGTCCGCAAATCCATGCAACAGTGCGTTCCAGACCAATGCCAAACCCGGCGTGTGGCACGGTGCCCATGTGACGCAGTTGCAGGTACCATGCGTAAGCCTC
>JBCCQC010000093.1:0-10214 GCA_039024535.1 Chloroflexota bacterium | reverse complement strand
GCTGGACGGTGCGGTAGACAGCACGGCATTCGTGGAACTGCTGGCCGATGGCCCGGTTGAGGTGGAAATGCTGAGCGGCGAGATGCTGATGGCTGAACTGGTTGACGGCACCATCGTTCTCAACGGCGGCCAGGCAACGGTAGCCGCTGCTGACGTGATGGCCGACAACGGCATCATCCATGTGATTGACGGCGTACTGCTGCCGCCAAGCATGACGATGATGGGCGAAGAAATGATGGAAGAAGACATGGAGATGATGGCTACGGAAGAGCCGATGATGGAAGAGGACATGGAAATGATGGAGTCCAACACCATCGTTGATGTTGCCGTCAACACGGAAGGCTTTTCCACGCTGGTAGCGGCTGCTGATGCGGCAGGCCTTGTAGAGGCACTGAGCGGTGGCGAGTTGACTGTGTTTGCGCCGACCGATGACGCATTTGCTGCGGCACTGGAAGCGCTGGGCCTCTCTGCTGAAGAACTGCTGGCTGACACCGAAACGCTGACCACTATCCTGACGTACCATGTGCTGGACGGTGCGGTAGACAGCACGGCATTCGTGGAACTGCTGGCCGATGGCCCGGTTGAGGTGGAAATGCTGAGCGGCGAGATGCTGATGGCTGAACTGGTTGACGGCACCATCGTGCTGAATGGCGGACAGGCAACGGTAGCCGCTGCGGATGTGATGGCCGACAACGGCATCATCCACGTGATTGACGGCGTACTGCTGCCGCCGAGTATGCAGTAAGCCCCTGATCGAAAGCGGATAACGCTGAGGGTAGTCCACGGGTGTGGGCTGCCCTTTTTTGTTGCCTGTAATCAGGATGCAGGCTATCCTGCTCTCAGGGTAATTGCCATTGTAGTGTCTGTGATCGCGATGCTTTCAATATCGACGATGGGCATTTCCTCCTCTATTGTGGCATTCAGTCTGCTGCTGGAAATGGTTCTGACCGTGGGCAAATGCCAGAGGGGGCAGCAGTTGTAAAATAAGGGTTACATTTTGATATGCCTCGTGATTTCAGGGTATCATCAGGTATCGGAGTTAAGGAGAAACTACACTGATGGAACACGCAAAACGAACCGGTAAACCACGGCAGAAACCCGTAGTTCACAAACCTGCAAAAGCAGAAACAGCAAGTGAAGACCTCCTCATGCAGTTGCAGCGCACCTACGGTAATCAGGCTGTGATTCAGATGCTGCGGGACAATCAACTGAGCCCGGATATTGCCAGTAGCCTGAATGCTACGATTGGTGCTCAAAAAACGCTCCAACTCTTGCGCAATCAGGCAATTCAGCGTGAAGGTGATGAGGAAGAAGAGGGTGTTCCTGTGACGATGATGGGGATGGCGGGAGCTGACCCGGTATTTCCTGCGGAGGGGGATGCAGAGGGCGCTCAGCCAGTGACAATGATGGGGATGGCAGGGCTTGAAGAGGAAGAAGGCAAATAGTCTCACTCCCGGTTCAGGTGTTTGTGGAGACGACTCTTATTCTGAGCGGGTGGCCCCGTATTCGGACGTGGCTGTGACAGATTTTGAATCCGCTGCAAGCCACGCCAGTTTGATGACCGTGGCCAGGTGGGTACCCGCCTGATGTGAGGCTGGATTTTGCATCGGGTGTCGTGGGGCAAAATCTGTCGCCATCGGGCGTTTTGCGGGATTTGTAGATATGAGAGAGTTGATTAGCGGTTGATGTCCCTGTTGCTGTTATTCAGCAGGTGCTCAAGTTCATGGCGGTTCACCAGCACGGGGTCTCCGTAATGGGTGAGCGCCAGTGCAGCCGTCGTTACGCCGTAACGCAGCGCCTTTGCATAATCCCCCTGTAGCCAGCCATGCAGTACCCCGGCAACCATTGCATCTCCGGCGCCGATGCGGTCAATCACTTCAATCTGGAGGGAGGGTTCGTGGTAGTACGATTCACGATCCCATGCGATGATGCCATCTTTTGAGAGGGACGCCACGATGAAGCCTGCATCTGTTAGGGTGGCAAGCTGTTCGATTAGCTTTTGTGGCTCCTGAGAAAACCCATACATGCGGGTTGCGTCTCCGCGTGCGAAAAACAGGACATCTACCTGCCGGATGATGGGTTCAACTGCTGCGGCTGCCTCCTCTGTCGTCCAGATGCGGCTGCGGTAGTTCATGTCAAAGCTGACGGGTATGTTTCGTGCTTTTGCCCGTGAGACTGCCTCGTTTATGATTTCGTTGACTGAATTTGACAGGGGAACCGTGAGGCCGGAGAGGTGTAGCAGGCGGGTATCCAGCAAATAATCCCAGTCAATGTCATCCGGGGTGAGGCCGGTAAAAACCGTGTGCTTGCGGTCGTAGTAGACCTGTGTGCCACGCGGCGGCAGCCCATATTCTACGTAATATGTTGCCAGCCGTCCGTTGTCTCGCCATACCACGGCAGACATATCCAGACCGGACATGCCATATTCATTCGCCACCCGCTGCCCCAGCGGAGAAGCGGGTAAGCCTGTTACCCAGCCGCAGCGCCACCCTAAACGAGAAACCAGACTGGTGACATTGGCTTCGGTGCCGGTGATGTTGACATCAAAGTTTTTTGCCTGCTCTATGCGTGTGCCTGCCGGGACGCTGTAGCGAAGCTGCCCCTCACCAAATGTTGTAACGTCAAAACGTGTCATGATGTTGCTCTTAATTTTTCAAATAATGCCGGGAATTCTCCCAGACTTTTCAATACATAATCTGCCTGATCCAACTTTTCCTGCGCGGGTGGGAAGCGCTCATCCGGTACGGCGATTACGGTCATGCCGGCTGCTTTGCCGGATAGAATGCCGTTGCCAGAATCTTCGAGGCACAGGCAATTGGCCGGATTCACACCGAGGCGTTTTGCAGCTTCCAGGTACACGTCCGGGTGGGGTTTGCCACGTGCGACTTCATCGGCAGAAACAACGAGTTTGAGGTGTGGGCGCAGTGCCTTATCCCCCGTGACAATTTCCAGCAGGGCGGGGTGTGAGCCGGATGCAATGGCGGTGGGCAGGTGCGCTGCTGAGCGTTCGACGGCTGCTGTGGCCCCCGGCAAAAACGGGATGCGCTCACGGTACATGGCACTCATCCGGTCAATGATGTGCTGCACCACTGCGTTAACTGGCATATCCAGTTGCAGTCGCTGGATCATATAGTCGGCCCATTCCTGCGTGCTCACACCCATCACGGCTTTGTGGTCGTTTTCGTCCCAGCTCTGGCCGTTTTCCTTCGCCATCGCTGCCCGCGCTGCATCCCACACTGGCTCAGAATCGACCAGCAAGCCGTCGTTGTCAAAAATCACTGCTTCCAGCATTGCGCCCACCTGTTCTTTATTCGTTGATGCTGGCGTCCATCGTACCGTATCGCGTCTGGTAGCGCTCATGGTTGGCGGCAATTTCTTCTGCCGGGAGTTCTTCTACCTCGCCAATTTGCATTGCCAGCCACACAGTACGGGCTACATCTTCGACCATGACGGCTGCTTTGAGTGCTTTGTTGACGTTTGTGCCGACGGTGAACACGCCATGCTGACGCATTAACACGGCTGCACAGTCCCCGATGTTGTCCAGTATCGCCCGTCCGATGTCGCGCCCGCCGATGCGGGCATATGGTGCTACGGGAATCGTCATGCCGAACTCGTCTGCAATGGCGGTGAGGTAAACCGGAATGGGTTTATTGACGGCGGCAAATGCTGTGGCGTAGTTCGAGTGCGTGTGGACGATGCCCATTACGTCCGGGCGGTGGTTGTACACGTACACATGCGAGGCGGTATCGGATGATGGGCCGAGGTCGCCTTCCACTACATTGCATTCACTGTCCACGACGACCATATTTTCTGGCGTTAAGTCTTCGAACATCACGCCGCTGGGCTTAATCACGATCAATCCGCTGTCCGGGTCGCGCCCGCTAACGTTGCCGCTTGTCCACGTCACAAGGTTGTACTTCGGCAGGTCTGCATTGGCCTGGTACACCTGCTGCCGGAGGTCTTCTAACATCATACTGCTGTCTCCTGTTCTAGTAGGCCGCCCTCTGCCATGCGCTCCAGCACCCATTGCCGGGATTGCTGAATGATCTGCATGGAATCGGGGCTGTTATCGTTCCACATTTCTATCATAACCGGGCCAGTGTAGTTCATGGAGGCGAGTTTGGCGAATGCTTCTGCAAATGGCACTACACCTTCACCGAACGGTACCCGGCGTGGTTCACCGGGGCGTGAGTCCTTTGCATGAACCCCGACGATGTGCCCGCGCCCGCGTTCGAGTTCGGTGTTCAGGTCATAGCCGTGTGCGGCAACATTGCCGAGATCGGGATAGACCTGGAACCACGGCGAATCCAGCAGGTTGACGATATACATGGCCCGCGTGATGGAATCTACCACGTTTTCGCCTTCCATTGTTTCTACGCCCAGCATCACACCGGCACGGCTGGCCCATTCTGTACCCTGTGCTACGCCGTCGATGTAGCGGCGTTCGGTGTCTTTATCGACCTCGCCGTAGTAGTCCCAGTAGCCAGCTACCTGAATGGTACGAATGCCCACGTCTGCGCAGAAGTGGATCGCCCTGCGGAACAGATCGAGGGCCTGCTGCCGGGTGGCGGCGTCTGCGCTGCCGAGTGCCAGCCTGCGGTGGGCGCTGAGGCACATGGTCAGTATCGGTGTGCCGCTGTCTGCAATAGCGCGGCGCAGATCGGCTTTTTGTGCGGTGCTCCAGTTTATGCGGGCCTGACGTTCGGCGCTTTCGTCGCAGCTAATTTCTACGAAGTCAAAACCGGCTTCTGCTGCGAGTGTGAGCCGTTCGTGCCAGTCAACATCCACGGGCAGCGCTTTTTCGTAGATGCCGATGGGGAGTGGTTTTGTGTGCATGGGCGCTACTCCCCGAAGGTCTCGGTAATGGCGTTCTGGAATTTCAGGGCGGCGGCGGCGGGGTCGTCTGCGCCACGGATAGCACGCCCTGCAATGAAGATGTATACGGGCACGTCTTTGAACAGCGCTATATCCTTCGCCTTGATGCCGCCGGTTACGGTGACGTTGAAGCCCATCTCGTCGTGCAGCCGCCGGATAATCTCGAAGTCTTCATCGTTCCATGTGAGGTCGCCTTTTACTTCGGCGTCGCGGCTGCGGTGGGTAATCACCTGCTTGATGCCGATGTCCTGCCAGTGTTTTGCCATGTCCCACGTCCAGCCGTCGCTCAGTTCTATCTGAACGTCGCAGTTTTCACGGGAGTTGGCTTCTTCCAGCACGACTTCGGCGGTTATGGGGGCGGCCCCGCTGACGACGCTGACCCAGTCTGCGCCGTTTTCGTAGCACATCTTCGAGATGATGCTGCCA
The DNA here is from genome assembly GCA_039024535.1 of Chloroflexota bacterium. GTDB lineage: Bacteria > Chloroflexota > Anaerolineae > Aggregatilineales > Phototrophicaceae > DAOTTY01. The sequence continues at coordinate 4,913 of JBCCQC010000093.1, read as the reverse complement.
GCTTCGGCAATGCGGACATCGGCCAGCACGATTTTTTCTGGATAGAGGCTGCGAATGGCACGCACTGCGCCCATGCCCTCTGCGAGGCACAGAATCGTCCCTACTTCGATCACGTCAATGTGGGCGACGGCTTTTTGCAGCGGCCCCAGCGCAGACGGCAAATCGAATGTGTCCAGGGCAATCTGTAGCATCGGTCTTGTCATCCGGTTAACCTTTCACTGCACCGGCGGTCATGCCAGCGATAATCTGACGGGCGGAGAAGAACGCAATCAACAGGGGCGGGATGACGATCAGTGTGCCCATCGCCATAATGCGGCCCCACTGTACGCCCTGCTCTGTGATGAACAGTGTGATGCCGACGGGCAGGGTGCGCGTGTTGCGATCTGAGAGAATGAGCGCCAGCAGGAACTCGTTCCATGCGATGCGGAACGTAAAGATAGAGGCGACGGCGAGGCCGGGACGCATGAGCGGGAAGATGATGCGTGTGAACGTTTGCCACTGCGAAGCGCCGTCTACAATGGCGGCTTCTTCCAGTTCGCGCGGGATCTGCTTGAGGAAGCCGACCAGCAGCCAGATCGCAAAGGGCAGGTTTAGCGCGGTGTAAAACAGGATCATCGCCACGCGCCCGTCTACCAGCCCTTCGGCGATAGCGTAAGGATCAGTGCCTTCCATGTTGTACAGCGCCGGGGTCGTGTCGATGATGTTATACAGGAAGATCTCGAAGTTCAGCCACAGCACAAAAATTGGAATCGCCAGCACTGCCGGGGGCACCATGCGGATGATGAGTGTGCTGTAGGCCATGAACCCACGACCGGGAAAGCGCAGGCGGGCAATGGCATAGGCCGCCATGCCAGATACAACCAGCGATAGCACCGTGGATGTGATGCCCACAATCAGCGAGTTGGTAAGAAACAAACCGAAGTTATTCTCGAAAATGTGGTTATAGTTGTCGAACGTCGGTGCAAAAACCCACTGCGGTGTATCCGACATGATGTTGACCTGCGTTTTAAAGCTCGTCAGGATCATCACGTAAATCGGGAACAGCGCAATCAGTGACATGGTGATGAGCGCTACGTATTGCCAGAACATGCCCCATTTGAACCGCTTGCGCGGCATTTCTGCGCGGGCTGCCTCTGTGGACAGTGATTTGGTGGTGGTTGTGGTCGCCATGTTAGTTGTCCTCACCTTCTGTCAGCGGGTTGGAGATGAACAGCAGGCCGATGCTCAAAATCAGCATGATTGCCAGCAGGAGAATTGAAATGGTTGCGGCGTAGCCTGCTGCCTGTGCGGTGAAGGCTGTTTTGTAGATGTTGAGCGAGAGCACTTCTGTACTGCGACCGGGGCCGCCAAATGTGAGAATAAAAATCACTTCCAGCGCACGGAACACATCAATGAGGCGCATGAGGATGGTTACGAGAATGATCGAGCGCAGCATGGGCAGCTTTACGAACAGCGTCATCTGCCACCAGTTGGCCCCGTCAATGTAGGATGCTTCGACCACTTCGCTGGGGAGTGCCTGCAACCCCGCCAGTAGAATAATGAAGATGAAGGGCGTCCACTGCCAGATGTCCGTGATGATGATGGCGAAAAACGCCAGGCCCGGTTCCCCCAGCCATGTGTGCGACGTAAAGCCGATGGCCTGTAGTGGGGGGATGGCTTCCCCGATGCTTTCAAGATAGTAGTTGATGAGGCCGATGCGCCCGTCCAGTAGATAGCGCCAGATGAGGCCAACGGCCACGGGCGATACCATCAGGGGGAGGATAAAAATTGTGCGGAATATGGACGCGCCGAAAATTGGTTTTTCCAGCATGAGCGCGAGTGCCAGCCCCAGCAGCATTTCGATAACCAGCACCCAGAACGAAAACCGCAGCGTCACCCACACCGAAGACCACACACCACTATCGGCAAACATGCGGGTGTACTGTTCAAAGCCTACCCACTCGCGGTCTGCCCACGGCGTGCCCATCGGCAGGTCATAGAAGCTGAGTTGAAAGGCGTTCCACAGTGGGACAATCAAGCCAAGCACAAAAATAATCAACGCGGGTAGCAAGAACAGGTATGCAATTCTGGCCTCACGCCGCCGAGCAACTGAAAGCATGGTCAATAATCCTATTCAATATTTTTTACGGGTGGGGGTGTGGGGTGGGCGCGGTGCCCGCCCCACGGTGATGATGTTTGACTTACTGCTGCCAGGTGTAGTAGCCGGCGCGTTCCATCTCTGCACGGATTTCTTCTGCGGCGAGTGCCATCGCTTCTTCAGCCGTACGCTGGCCGGTGATGAACTCGTGGATGTAGACACCGAGGATCGGTGCGTTCAGTGCGCCCCATTCCGGGATCAGCGGACGCCAGTCCGGGTTTGCACATTCAAGCTGCTCCAGAACAACCGGGTACTCAGGGAACATTTCCTGAAGTTCGGGGTCATTCAGTGTGGACAGACGACCGGGGTCGCCGCCGATGAGGGCCAGTTCGCGGTCAATGCGCTTGCTGGTTATCCACTGCATGAAGAGGAAGGCTGCTTCCTGGTTTTCGGAGTTGGCGGGGATACCCATTGAGAAACCGCCGGTTTCAGACAGGCCGCAGGTGGCATCGCCAACACGCGGGTGCAGGGCATAGCCGACGTTACCGTCTACGAGGCTCTGGTTCATGTCGCGGCTCATGGCTGCGATCTTGTGGCTGTCCAGGTACATGGCTGCATCACCTTGGAGGAAGGCGTTGGCCTGCTCACCGAAGCCGTAGCTCTCTACACCCGGAGGGGAGTTTTCGATGATGACCTTGAGGGCTTCTGCGGCTGCAATTGCTTCTGGCTCGGTAACAACGGGGTTCCAGTTGTCATCGAGGATGCCACCACCGTATGGGCTGAGGTGCAGCAGGTAGCCGTGTACAACCTGGTGCCCGGCAGCGCCACGGCTGGTCATGCCGTATACGTCGGGGACGTTTTCTGTAATGAAGGCTGCGGTTTCCAGCATTTCTTCGTAGGTTTCCGGTACTTCGAGGTCATACTCTTCGAAGATGTCTGTACGGTAAACGAGAATGGAGGTTTCTGCACCGAAGGGCAGGCCATAGAGTGCCTGTGCTGGCCCGGGCAGGTATGCACGGTTGCCGCCAACCACGCCGCCTGTTTCTACCCATGCAGGGACGAGGTCTTCTGCGTCGTAGCTCGGGTCGGCCAGTTCAGGGTCAACAAAGAACTCTGCCAGTGGTGTCAGGTAGCCGTTCTTGACGTACTCGGCTTTGGTGAAAACCACCCATGCCACCACGTCGTACTCGCCGTTGCGCGGCTTCTGCATTTCGGTTTCCTGCGCAGTCTTCATGTTTTCGTACTGAATGAAGTCCACTTCTACATTGATGCCTGTTTCTTCTGTGAACTGCGGGATGAGTGTGGCGGCCTGCTGGAAGTGGAACAGCGACGGCCAGCTTACAACGATGGTGTCACCGGCGTAGGGTGCGTAGGGGCTGTCGTCCTGGGCGGTAACGGTGGCGCTGAGCGCGAGAGTGAGTGTAAGAACAACAACTAAGGTTGAAAACAGTTTGTGCTTCATCATTTCTCCAGAAATATACTTTGATACGTTTTTTTGAATGAACCGGGTACGTCCGTTATGCAGACGCCCCGGAGTATTCACAGGGTTAAGTTAGAGCAGGGCCGGGAAGGGCAGGTCAGTGTCCATCGTGAAGGCGTCTTCGAAGCCGCGACGGTGCTGGAAAACAATTTTGTCTTTGTGCGTCGGGAAGATGTACTTACCGCCAACCTGCCAGATAAATGGCTTGAATTTGTACTCCAGACGGTCTTTGCGCATGTTCCACAGCACAAGTATCTCATTAGGATCTGCCTGGAAGTTCGTCCAGATGTCGTGATGGACGGGGATAACGACTTCGGTATCGAGGCCCTCTGCCATACGCAGGATGTCGATTGAGGTCATTTTGTCCTGCATACCGCGCGGGTTCTCTCCAAAGTTGCCGAGCGCTACATGAATGTTGTGTTCGTTGCCGTGTTTGGTGAACCAGTTGGAGTAGTGAGAGTCTGCGGCGTGGTAGAGGTTGCCCCCTGTTGTTTTGAACAGGTAGTTCACGGCCTTCTCGTCCATATCCAGCACGGGCTGATCCTTCAGCGTCATGTTTGCCGGGGCTGTGACCAGTTCGGTACGGTCGAACGATTCCAGCGCGAGGATTTCGACATCACCAACTGTGACTGTATCTCCGGGCCGGACGACAATGCAGCGGTCTGCCGGAACACCCCATCCGATCCACTTGTCTACGCAGGACTGCGGGCCGATGAACGGAACGTCATCCGGGCAGTTTTGCATAATGGCAGCGGCAACGTTGGCGTCGATGTGGTCGCTGTGGTCGTGGGTGGCGATGAGGGCATCCAGTTGGCGGATTGCGAAGGGGTCAATCGGAACGACAGCATTTCGCAGGTTCGGCTGGAGCTTCTTCACGCCGATGGCCCGCTGGTGCTGGTGTTTGTCTCTCATGTGGGGGTTGGACTGGGTACGTTTGCCCGTGCTCACCCACAGGTCTACGCAGATGTTGGTGTTTGCTTCGGTCTTCAGCCAGATGCCGCAGCAACCCAGCCACCACATCGCAAACGTACCGGGTTCTACCTGCTCGTGCTCAATTTCTTCGTTGAGCCATGTTCCCCATTCCGGGAACGTACTGAGAATCCATGATTCGCGGGTAATATCATTAACATTTTTGCTCATTTAACAGAGGTCTCCCAGAGTAATAAATTCCCGTTTGCAGTCGGCCTATTTAAAGTAAGTATTTATCCGAAAGGTTACGCCCGTCCTGCACATATGTCAACAAATTTGAGCATATGTGCAAAAAGCATTCCGATAGTATCGACTTGATGGGGGTATTGACCCATCCGGTGGGTAAACTCTCAAAAAATTGGGTATAGTTTCAGGTATATAACAGCG
>JBCCQC010000092.1:0-10261 GCA_039024535.1 Chloroflexota bacterium | reverse complement strand
GCACTGCGCGTAATTCTGAACACGAAGATGTGTATGATGCCCTCGTAGACGGTGCTGTCGACCGGACAAAACAATATGGGCTGGACGATCCGCTGAAACTGGAGACGACACTGGGGCCGATGGTACGCACATCAGCGGCAACATTTGCTCGTGAACAGATTTCAGAAGCAGTGACGATGGGCGCAAAGGCATTGATTGACCCGGTACATTTCCCGATGAATCAGATCGATAGCCCCTATCTTGCCCCACAAGTTCTGATTGATGTCAACCACGACATGCGCTTGATGCAAGAGGAGAGCTTTGCACCCGTGGTTGGCATTATGAAAGTCAAATCCGACGAAGAGGCAATTACACTCATGAACGATAGCGCGTTCGGATTAACAGCGTCTATCTGGACGCAGGATCTGGACACTGCTATTCAGCTTGGCGACCAGATTGAAACAGGCACCTGTTACATGAATCGCTGTGATTATCTTGACCCGGAACTGGCATGGACAGGTGTTAAAGATAGTGGGCGCGGCTGTACGCTGTCATCGCTGGGCTATGAAAGCCTGACACGTCCTAAGAGCTTTCATATGAGAACAAAAATAGATGGCTCATAGCTAAGATAGGTGCGCCCGGACAACCTTTGAGTTGTTACCCGGTCAATATCCGGCAGTTTCACCCCATCGCGCACAATCGCGGAAACCCCTTTTACCTTATCCAGCAGTGGGCCATCGCTCAATGTCAACCGGGGGTATGTGAAGTGCCCTGTAGCATGGCGTTTCATCATGCATACTACGGGAGTTTGCCACTTTTGCTTAACGGTGCAGAAGATACGTTTCAGAAATTGTTGGAACATAACCCAGCGCCGCCACAAGGAAATGAACCAGCCACTGTGAGCAGGCTACAAGGTCTGTCAGATGAGCAGATTCATGGGCGGTGTGTGCATCCTTCAACGGGATACCAGCCAACCCGATGACACGGCTCCAGCGGTGCAGGGCCATGTCATCACTGCGCGAAATGTAGCCGTAATTCATCTGGACACTGTCTGGCTGTATGGCATTGGCCCATTGGGCCAGACTTTCTGCCATTGCAGCGAAATTCGGCGGTGCCACAGACCCACGCCCCGTGCTGGATATTACGCCGTGGCTGGCTCCCTGCCCGATAGTGACCTGGTTATCGTCTGCGGAATGTCCATCTACATTCACAGCACCAATCAGAGGCTGCTCCAGCGAGTGTGCCAGACGGGATGCCCCCTGTGAGAAAAAGTACCCGGATGGTGGCCCTTCTTCATGCTCTGTAAAAGCGAATACCAATGTTTTCCCTTTGGCTTTCAAGTCGGCTTCTACTGCGGCAAACACACCGGCAGTCATTGCCAGTGTGATGATGCCTATGGCGTTGTCAAAACCGGTGCCGATGATGTGGTCGCCGTCGCGTTGGATTGGCTCGTACAGGGTGATGCTGTCTGCCCATTGCAGTTCGCCAGCTTCTACTTCAAAGCGCAGGGAACCACCATCGGATGCTGGTCCTGAGATGAGCGTACCCTGTGCCCCTGTTACCAGTTTGCCATCCTCAAAACGTGAGGCTACCGCCCCTACCCGGTGCTCATCTTCTGGAAAACGATCTGAGCAGATCGGGTATAGCGTGCCACTGTTGAGATCACTGATACGAAAGGTCGGGCGATCCATGTGTGAAGTAAGCACAATATCCGGGCGAGTTTTATCTGCACCGAGCCATAACAGCGTGTTCCCGGTGCCCTTGTAGTTATGCTGGAGTTTGCTGCCCACCCCTGACGAAGCCAGTATTTCCTCCAGCACTTCCCCACTGGAACCGGGCAATCCCGATCCACCGGAGGGAGCCGGCACGCTGACAGCACGATTGATCCACTCGTACAGGGTGTCATTATCCGGTAGAGGGTTATCTGTGAGATGGAGTACGGGGGCAGTCTGTTTGAGCAATTCGTACATGGTTTTCCTCTGTTTTGCCGTTAGAAGCTTGTAAACGGGGTTGCGCCCCGTTGCGTTTATCTGGCTTTCTGGCAATTTATATGAAAAAGGTGCCAGAATGCAAAAAAGTGAGTATGATATGCACCATATCAGAGTTCTAAAGATACTTTAAGTATTTAATAAGGAGTACTACATGAATCGTTTGAAGTGGCTCACATTGATCTGTGTACTGGCGCTGATGCTGCCGGTACTGAGTGTTTCCGCTCAGGATGACCCGGTACAAATTACGCTGGTGGTGAACGGCGTACTGGGCGATAAATCCTTCTTTGACAGCGCCCAGCGTGGTGCTGACCGTGCAATGGACGACTTCAATGTTGAAGTGAATACCGTCGAACTTGGTATTGACCCAGCCAACTGGGAAAGCGGCCTGGATGATGTGATGGCTGACAGCGATACGTACGAGGTACTGATTGTAGGCACGTTCCAGATGATGGAGTTTCTTGCCGCACGCGCTCACCTGTACCCGGACAAAGTCCTCATTCTTTATGATGTCTCTGTGCCGTATGAAGACCCGGAACTGTGTGTCGAGGGTTGCCCGAATGTGTATTCTATTACCTACGCTCAGAATGAGGGATCTTTCCTCGCGGGTGTGTATGCCGGGGCAGTAACCGGCCTTGACGCTGAGATGATGGAGAATGTCAACGCCGATCCGATCATCGGGGCCATCGGTGGGCAGGAAATCCCGGTCATCAATGACTTCATCGTGGGCTACAAGCAGGGCGCCTGCCTCGTTAACCCGGAGACAGAGCTGATCGTACAATATGCTGGCGGCTGGAACGACCCGGCACGTGGTAAGGAAATTGCACTGGCTATGTACGAACAGGGTGCCGACATGGTCTTCCAGATTGCAGGTGGTACCGGTGTTGGTGTGTTCGAGGCTGCCGAAGAGCAGAGTCTCTACGCGATTGGTGTGGATAGCGACCAGGCTACCATCATTCTGGATACAGACCCCGACCAGGCCGAGCGTATCCTGACCAGCATGATGAAGAACGTGGATAACTCCCTGTACCGTGCGATTGAGCTGTACGTAAACGATGAACTGCCCCTTGGTAGTGCAGAAGCACTCGGCATTGCAGAGGGCGGCGTTGGCCTTGCATACAACGACATCTACTTTGACAACACACCGGACAGCGTGCAGAGTCTCATCGCAGCAGCAGAAGAAGCTGTTGTAGCCGGTGAAATCGAAGTGGTTTCTGTCTTCAGTGGAGAACCAGCCGAGGTTGCTATGGGTTGTGATGCTTTCCCAGCGTCTGACTTCGACGCAATGGCAGCAATGGGCGGTTAGATCGCTCCATCATCTGCATATGGTTGAATGTGCAGGGGTGCAATGAATTGCGCCCCTGCGTGCATATACGCCATAATTACCGAAATTACAGCGTGACCTATTTTTGAAATTGAATCATCAAGGGAAATTGAATGTCCCTGATTGAAGCCAGAAATATTGTTAAAATCTACCCGAATGGCGTACTTGCGAACGACGGTGTGAGCCTGACCGTTGAACAGGGCGAAATCCACGCGCTCATTGGCGAAAACGGCGCGGGTAAGTCCACGCTGATGAAAATTCTCTACGGGCTGGAAGCCCCAACCTCCGGTGAAATCAGGCTGCGTGAAAAACCTGTTACCATAGAAAATCCACATCAGGCAATTGCGCTGGGTGTAGGTATGGTTCATCAGAACTTCATGCTGGTTGATTCGTTTACGATTGCGGAGAACATCGTCCTCGGACAGGAAGTGACACAGAACAGTGGGCTACGTCTTGACCGAAAAAAGGCCATTGCTGCCACAAAAGAACTTTCTGATCACTACGGTCTGTTCGTAGAGCCTACCGAGCGCGTTCGAGATGTTCCGGTTGGGATGCGCCAGCGCGTGGAAATTATGAAAGCGCTATATCGCGGTGCAGAAATCCTGATCCTGGATGAGCCAACCGCTGTCCTTACCCCGAAAGAAACCACAGATTTGTTTAATGCCGTGCGCAATCTGGTGTCCGAGGGAAAAACCGTTATTTTCATCACGCATAAACTGCGCGAAGTCCTTGAAATCTCTGACCGCACGACTGTCATGCGCGATGCCCGCACCATTGGCACCGTGAAAACGAACGAGACCAGTGAGCAGGATCTGGCACATATGATGGTAGGTCGTGAGGTCTTCATGGTGGTGGATAAACCTCCGGTAGAACGCGGCGAGACGGTATTGCGTGTTGAAAACCTGACAGTGACAGATGCCACAGGTCGCCAGCGTGTCAATGATGTGACATTTAACAGCTATGCTCACGAGATTCTGGGAATTGCCGGTGTGGAAGGCAATGGGCAGACGGAACTGGTCGAGGCGCTGACTGGCCTGGTTGACGCAACCGAAGGCAGAGCCATGGTTGAGGGGATGGACATCCTTAATCAGGGGCCGCGTTATGTGCGCGAGGCTAACGTGGCACATATCCCTGAAGACCGCTTGCTGAACGGTGTTGCGGTGGATTCCTCTATCAATGACAACCTGATTATTGACCGTTACTATCGAGAGCCGTACACCGCAGGAAATCTATTGCAACTCCGGGCTATTCAGGAGAACGCAGCGGAACTCATCAAGCGATTCAAAATTGTCGCTCCCGGCGGGGATGTGCCGGTAGGGGCACTGAGTGGTGGCAATATGCAGAAGGTCATCATCGCCCGTGAGTTCAGTTCATCACCCCGTTTGCTAATTGCCGCACAGCCTACACGCGGGGTCGACATCGGCGCAATTGAGTTCATCCACGAGCAACTGGTGCAAAAACGAACAGCAGGTCTGTCCGTGCTGCTCATTTCGGCGGATTTGCAGGAAGTTATGAAGCTCTCTGACCGGATTGCCGTGATGTACGACGGGAAAATTGTTGCGATACTGCCCAACACCCCTGACCTGACGGAAGACGAACTTGGCCTGTACATGCTGGGGGCGCGGCATCAATCCTCGGATGAGATGGAGATGTAATCCATGAAACGTAACGTGTTGATTGCGTTCAGCGTCGTTGTCGCGGCGCTGGTGTTTTTCGGCATCAGCTATCGTGTTTTTGGTGGCTCACTGGAAACGATGCAGCAAACGACCAACTACACCACCATCCTTATTGTAAACATGCTCATTGGCATCAGCTTAGCGCTCATGATCGTGGAACTGAAGTGGGATGCGGTGCGCGTGCTGTTGACTGTAGTATTTGCACTGTTTCTGGGCTATCTGGTCACGTTAGCTTTCAATGCAGACGCCGCCGACCGGTTCTCAGAGGGTGAGTTTACGGTGCGGTTGCTCTCTGAAGCAGATGTCGTCGAACTTGAGGGCGAAGAAGTAGATGTGGAGTATGGGCGGCAGCGCGGGGGTGAGTTCGACGGAGAAACGACCACAGCATCGTTTGTGTTCCGGGGCAGCGCCGATGACAGAGTGTCTATTGTCGCCTTTGCTGCTAATCGCCGCAGTGAAGTCGATATGCAGGTGGCATTGCTGGATGAAAATGGTGATACGCTTGCCTCTGCGACGGGTATTGCAGCCGAGAAAATCGAGTTGTATGAGGATGTACGGCGTGAAACCGACGCGCTGATTGAGGACATTGCGCTCCTCGCTGATGGTCTATACACAATCACCGCTGCTCCAGAACCAGTAACATTCGGTGTGGCCCTGGGAGAAGCTACATCGGCGACGAATGTGGCGTTTGATGCCTTCCTGCTGGGGCCGCTCAGTCGCCCGAACCGATGGGCGGTGTGGATTCAGGACGCATTGACACTGATTCTGGTCGGGCTTTCTGTGGCGATTGTCTTCCGGGCACGGCAGTTCAGCCTGGGTGCAGAGGGGCAGCTTTACTTCGGGGCGTTGCTTTCTGGCATTATCGTGCTGGCTATGCCGGGGGTTTCCAGGTGGCTGGTGATACCGCTGGCGATACTGGGTTCGATGACGGCGGGCTTTCTGTGGGGGTTACTACCGGGTGCGCTCAAGGCCTACCTTGGAGCAAATGAACTCGTCTCTACCCTCATGCTTAACGTGATTGCCATCCGCTTTTACGAACTCATCCTCACATATCAACTGAAGCCACCTGATGCGGGTTACATTGCCTCTGGCGACTTCCCCGATGTGGGTAAGCTGCCGCCCATCCTGGAAGGTACTCAGGTCACCATTGCTGTGTATTTCGTCGTTGCTGTAGTGATCCTGGCTTGGCTTCTCATTCGACGCACCCCGTTTGGCTACGAAGTCCGCATGATTGGCTCTAACATTAAATTTGCTGAGTACGGCGGCGTGCGCACGGCTCGCAATATCATGCTTGTTATGGCTATCAGCGGCGCGGTCGCAGGGCTGGCAGGCGCACACCTCGGTATGGGCATTCACCGCCGCCTCATCGTAAATATCTCGCTCGGCCTTGCATTTGAAGGCGTTGTGGTGGCGCTGCTGGCCCGCAACAACGTCCTTGTCACCCCGTTTACCGGGTTACTCTACGCCTATCTACGGACGGGGGCACAGTTCATGGAGCGCGACGCCAATGTAAGTTTTGAGGTGGTGCGTATTATCCAGGCTGTGATTATTCTGCTGATTACAGCAGAGGCGCTTGTGACGATCTTCCGGCAGCGACGATTGCTGCGGCGTGGTACACAGAGGATAGATGAGCTGCATCACATGGAAAAGATCGCAAGCCCGGAGGAAACCGCTCGTGTTTGAGAACGTAATCGAGGGGATTTTCAGTGCAACATTTCTTGCGTCCATCCTGCGCGTCACCACACCAATTCTGCTGCCGTCGCTTGGCGCACTTATTAGCGACCGGGCGGGGGTCATTAACATCGGTCTGGAAGGCATGATGCTGGTCTCTGCATTCACGGGTGTAGTGTTCAGTGCCTATTCACAGTTGTGGTTTGGCCTCAACGTTGGGCTTACCTATGGGCCGTGGCTGGGTTTACTCATGGGCACGGTGATGTCTACGATACTGGCGCTTGTTCTGGCTTTCTTTCACCTGAATCTGCGTGGTGATTTGATTCTGGCGGGTATTGCTGTGAACATCTTCGGGTCTGCTGCGACTGTGGCTATCATGTTCGAACTCACCGGCGACCGGGGTAATACCAGCACGCTTGCCAGTGGGCAGATGCCCTTCATCCAGCTATCGGAGTGGATCAACAATATTCCGCTGATCGGCACATTTTTCTTCAATGTGTTCGACAACCAGAGCGTGATGACATGGATAGCTGTCATTGCTGTGGCTGTTGTCGCATATGCTATGTACCGCACACCGTTCGGAATGCACCTGCGTGCCGTGGGTGAAAACCCGGATGCAGCCGCCTCAGTTGGTATTCCGGTAAAGCGTGTGCAATATTCAGCGCTGGCCCTCAGCGGGATGTTCGCAGGTTTTGGCGGCGTACACATGAGCATGGGCTATCTCAGTCTCTTCCAGCGCGATATGACTGCTGGACGAGGGTTCATCGCGCTGGCTACGCCGCTACTCGGCGGCGGAACGCCAGTGGGTACGGCTGCCGCTTCATTTGTGTTTGGCTTCTTCGATGCACTGGCGATTCGCATCGGGTCACTTGCCATTCCACCACAGCTTCCACAGGTGGTGCCCTACGTGGCAACGGTGATGGCACTGGTGATTTATGCGTTACAGGCACGGCTCACGCTGCGCGTGCGAGCTCTGCGCACCGCCAATAAAACAACATTCAATACAGGGTACTGGCGGGCCGTCCGGCAGTTGAGCGTACTGCACATGCTCTTTGTGATGACCGCCATCGTCGGGGTGATTATAGCCGTGTTTATGTTCTCTGCACCGAACGGTTTTGGAGGGACGGCGGCATTTGCAACCGGCGCGGTGATTGCCGTGGTTTCACTGGTGTTGATGGGTGTCAATCTGCCATTCCTGCTCAAAGTGGAGCGCGTTGAGGGACTGCCAATCTACAGTGTAGTCGTATCTACACTGTCATTGGGCCTATTGCTGGCGTTGTTCCTGTCATTGTTCTTCAGCACAGCGGTTGCTGCGGTGGCCGGGTTGATACTGGCAGTGGCTGCATGGTTCGCGCTCGGGGGCTGGCGCTTGTTCGGTCAGCCAGAACAGGCTCCGGCTACAGCATAGTCGCCTTATCATCTGGCGAGAGTTATATCTCGTCCCTACGAAATGGAAATTCAAGTGAACTACAACGATAAAATTCTGGGCGGGTTGTACGGACAGGCGCTGGGCGATGCTTTCGGGATGCCAGCACTTTTCCACCCGCGCGATACATGGGAAAAGATTGGCTGGATCGAATCGTTTCTACCGGCACCGGATGACCACCATGTTCATGCAGGGTTGCCTGCCGGACGTATCACAGACGACAGCGAACAGGCATTTTCTATCGCGCAGGCCTATATCCGGCACGGCGGCGTATCCGTCGCAGCAGCGGTGGAGGCACTGCTAGCATGGTATGACCGTGTGGGCGGCGATGAATCGCCATATGTGGGGCCAAGCACAAAGCGGGGTGTCACTGCACTGCGGCGCGGCGACGACCCGTACACCACAGGCCTGTGGGGTGATACCAACGGTGCGGCGATGCGCATTGCACCTGTCGGGTTGATGTTCCCCGGCAATGTGGTGGGCGCAGTGGAAAACGCCGTACTCACGTGCGTACCGACGCACTATACAGGTGTCGCCGTTGGTGGAGCATGTGCGGTTGCAGCAGCAGTTGCAGTGGCTATGCTCCCGGACGTGACGTTAGATGCAGTGGTGGCGGCAGGCATACTTGGCGCAGAGCTCGGCATGGAAAAAGCACCTCGCTGGCTGGGGCCATCCACAGCTCGGAAAATCGAACAGGCAGTGGCTATTGCGCGTAGTGCAGGCGATGACAGACGACGGCTGATGCGGCTCTACGATGAAGTGGGAACATCTTTGTCTGTGCCAGAAACAGTTGGGGCGGCTTTTGGCACGCTTGTGATGGCGAGTGGCGACCCGATGCAAACTGCGGTTTACGCCGCTAATCTCTCTGGCGATGCTGATACAGTCGGGGCTATTGCCTGTGCCATGGCCGGCACATACGCCGGTTTCGCAGCTTTCCCGGAAAGTGCGGTGAACACCCTGAACAACGATGAAGTGTTCGCCAGCTATGATGTACCTGCAATTGCTGACGGTATCGAAAAACTCATCGCAGCACCATGAGCAAGCACATTCTCTCCGTCGGTGATCTGGTGTTTGACCTGATAATGCCTGTTTCCCTGCCTATCAGCAGTAATCAGATGATGGGTGGACGACGCTATGAACCCGGCGGCGCAGGTAATTTCATGATTGCTGCACGGAACATGGGAGCGCAGGTGTCGGCGGTTGGAGCCGTAGGTGATGACCCATTTGGAACCATGCTGCTGGATATGCTCCTCGAAAAAGGCATCGACGTGGCAATGGTGCAGGCAGAACCCCATACAACAACCACACTGGTACTCGTGTTTTCCGACGCTAAAACAAACCAGCATGTTTATCTCGGGGATTATGGCATGGGTGACCCTATGGCGTTCCCATCGGGTCTGCATGAACTGCTCCACGATGTGGACGCGGTATACTTTTACGGGTTCACGTTTGTAGAGCCTCGTACTGCCCCATTCGCAGTTGATATGCTCAAAGCGGCGAAGAAACAGAACTTGCCAGTCTACTTTGACGTTGGCCCCCTGACAAATGCGCTCCCGGTAGAGAAGATCACGGACATCATCCGCGAGGTAGATGTGCTGCTGACGACGGCGGATGAACTCACAATTGTCAGTGCAGGACACACAGGGCAGGCTACCTACAAGCATCTGTTGGGTATGGGTGTATCAACAATTATCGTCAAGCAGGACGCCGCCGGGTGTAGCGTTATCACGGCAGATGAACAGCAGAATTTCCCGGCTTACCCGGCTCAACTGGTAGATACTGTGGGAGCGGGAGACTGTTTTGGTGGAGCGTTTGTGTGGGCACACCTGAACGGGTTTTCGCTGCCAGAATGCGCTAAAATCGCCAACGCGATGGGCGCTGCCACTGTAGAGCGCGTGGGAGCGGGGCGGCTTGCTCCCACACGTGATGAGGTACAGCGTATCCTGAACGCTGCTGCGGAGGATATACAACTATCATGATCGACTCTGCAACTGACCCGGCCATCATCCACGAGATGCAGCGGCTGGTGCCCGGACGTATGGGTCTGGAGCATCGATATAACACGTGTGCCGATGGCACTTATCGAACACAGCGTGACGCTCATCATTGAGGACGGCCAACTGTTGCTCGGTGGATCACAGCGTAGCCCGTTATTCGAGTTCAATGAGCCACGCTACCGCACCGTGCAGGTCAAAAT
>JBCCQC010000091.1:0-10291 GCA_039024535.1 Chloroflexota bacterium | reverse complement strand
GTCGTAGTACGTTATGTTAAAGTATACACCCGTTCTATGCATTCTGTAGATGAGCGTTGTCTTTGTCGTATGGCCTCATAGCCCCCGTTTGTGGCTTTTGCCATCTGCACGATTCACTGCGATAATGAAAGGACACGATAGACAGGGGGTACAGGATGGCAGAAACTGAATTTTTCGACGTATTCGTGTCATATCGTCGCAAAAATATAGAATTCACACGTAGAATCGTCGAAGACCTTGAAAAAGCCGGGAAAAATGTGTGGGTGGACTGGGACGACATCCCCCCCGCCGTAGAAGACTACCGCGTGGAACTGGACTATGGCATCCGCAATGCCAACGCCGTCATCTGCATCATCTCGCCGGACTACATTGAGTCTAAATACTGCATGGATGTGGAACTGGCAGAATCGCTACGACTGAACAAAAAGATCATTCCCGTCATTTACCAGCGCGTTTCCAGTTCCAGCCTGCCAGACC
This sequence comes from Chloroflexota bacterium, assembly GCA_039024535.1. Lineage (GTDB taxonomy): Bacteria > Chloroflexota > Anaerolineae > Aggregatilineales > Phototrophicaceae > DAOTTY01. The sequence goes on along the minus strand of JBCCQC010000091.1, from coordinate 9,814 downwards.
GTGTGCGCTACAGCAACTGGATTTACTTCTTCCCCGCAGCAGGCCACCAGAACACCTACGAAGAAAGCTGGCCGAAGGTATTGCGTGCCGTAGAAGAGGACTACGACCATGCACGCCAGCACACGCGCATCTATACAAAAGCCGTGGAGTGGGAAGAAAACGACTTCGATGTCTCGTTGCTGCTGCGCGGCACGGAAATCACCCGTGCAGAGGAATTTTTGCGCGAGGCCGACGCTGACGGCAAAATGCCCGTGCCACTCCCCCTGCACCGTGCCCTCATTGCAGAAAGCCGCCGCCGCAACAGCAAAGTCCAGCGGCGCATCATGATTAGCATCTCAGTCGCGCTGGGTGTCGCTATCCTGCTGATGGGTGTCTCGTTGTTCCTTGCCGGGGTCGCCTCGCGTGCTGCCAATCGAGAGCAACAGGCCCGCATCCAGGCACAGCAACTTTCCAGCGACCTGAGCGCCCTTGTAGGGGACGCCGCCAGCAACATCTACCACGAGGGCAATGTGATTACCGGGCTGACGGTCGCGCTGTATGCCAGCGCCAGTAATGATGCATCGCTCCCGGCACGCCGCGCCCTGTCCGAAATTGCCTACCTGCCCGGAGTAGTGGACATCTACGACGGGCACACAGACGATGTGTGGAGTGTTGACTTCAGCCCGGACGGGCGCTATCTGGCGTCTGGCTCACGCGATGGCGTGGTAATGGTGTGGGATATGACTACCGGGGAGCAGGTTTACCGGTTCGCCAACCATGAACTGTGGGTGTGGGCGTTGCGTTTTCATCCCGACGGCGAAACGATCATCAGCGGTGCGCGTGACGATCTGTTATACCGCTGGGACTTCCGCACCGGCCAGATCCTCCAGACGTACACCGCACACACTGGCGATGTCACCGATGTCACCCTCAGTGCGGACGGAACCCGAATGCTCTCGACCGACCTGAACGGCGTCATTTACCTGTGGGACGTGGCAACAGGCACGGTACTGCAAACCTACCAGGGCCACCAGGCCGGGGTTCTATCCGTCGCGTTTGCGCCAGATGAGCAAACATTTGTGAGCGGTGGCCGCTATTCCAATGACATTGAAACCGCGCAAATTATCGTGTGGGACGTGACCACGGGCGAAAATCTGCTGGAAATCCGCGACCTCGAAAATTCAATTGTTGGCGTGGAATACAGCCCGGACGGTTCGCAGATTTATGCCGGGACGCTGTTCAGCAGCATCTACAAATTCAATGCAGAAACCGGCGCAGTGGAATCCATCCTGACGACTGGCGAACAAAACGGCACATGGAACGTAGACTTTGCGCCCGATGGCCGCTATGCCGTGGTCAGCTCACCGGGGCGCACCATTGAACTGTGGGATTTAAACGAGGAAATCCTGTTCGATGAACTGGTAGCCCATCAGGAAACCGTGTGGACGGTGCGCTTCAGCCCGGATGGTAAACGATTCGCCAGCGGCAGTAGCGACCAGACCACGCTGCTGTGGGATGTGCAGTTTGGCAACGTGGAACGCGAGTTTGTAGGCGCACAGACCGAAATCAACGATACGGCCCTGCTGGGCGATAGCATGATCTCTGCCGGGGTAGATGGTGAGCTTTTCCGGTGGGATTTTGAAACAGGCGAAATCATACAGCGCTATGTCAATCTCGATAGCACCTACTTTCAGGTCGAAGCGATTAACGACGGCGCACAGTTCATCACCGCCAGCACACAGAGCGACCTGAACCCCGGCGGCCTGCTGCTGTGGGATACGGCTACGGGCGAGGTGCTACAGGAATACATCGGGCATGGGGGCCTCGTTGCCGATGTTGCCGTCAGCCCGGATGAGCGCACCCTGCTGAGTGTAGCGTGGGATGGCACGCTGGTTTTATGGGACATCGAAACCGGTCAACTGCTGCGCACCGTCGTTAGCCGTACTGTGCGCTTCTTCAGTGTGGATTTCCACCCGAACGGACGCTTTGCCGCCACTGGAGACTCTGACAATGCGCTGCTACTGTGGGACATCGAAAATAGCAGGGCTGCGGGTAACTTCGGCACACACATCGGCTCTGTATTTGAAGCGCCCGATGGCCTCGAACCACCCTCCGGCACATCAGACATCCGCGCACCGGTCATCTCCGTGAAGTTCTCGCCAGATGGCACACAGCTATTGAGCGGCTCTAATAATGGCGATGTGATTCTGTTTGATGTTGCCACCGGCAATGACATCCTGCGGCTGGTGGGGCACAGCGCACCGGTGTGGGACGTGGCATTCTCCGACGATGGGCGTACCGCGTTCACGGGCAGTGCAGATCGTACTGTGCTGGCGTGGGATCTGGCAAGTGGCGACGCCTTCAACCTGCTGTGGAGTCCGGTGAGTGTTAAAACCGTGGAAGTCGTCAACAATCGTGAACTATTGACGGCTGGCCCTGCCGGTGCCCTGCAAGTCAATCAACTGCTGTCGTTCGATGACCTTGTACTATGGACGTTGCAAAATCGCGCGATACGAGAGCCAGACTGCGGCCTGCGTATTCGCTACCGGTTACGCCCCGCCTGCAACGACAACGGCATCTTCCCGACGCGAACCCCGTTCATGACGGCCACGCCCTCACCTACGCCAGACGTTACTGCCACAGCAGCGCCAACACAGGGCACCCGGCCAACCATCACACCAACGCTCACCCCGATGGATAGCGACGGGTAATGCATTACTGCTGGCGGTTCTCCGCGTTAGTATCCATGTAGCGGAGAATGCGCTGGTAGGCGTCATTGATCTTTTGCATCTGGCGTGTGGTGTCGCCGTCCGGGTTTCTGTCCGGGTGATGCTTACGGGCAAGGTCACGATAGGCCGTTTTGATCTCGTTGCGCGTGGCGCTGGTGCGGATCCCGAGCAAGTTGTAATAGTACCGCACCGGGTTAAGATCGTTTTCCGGGGTAGCCGTATCTTCCCAGTAGTGGGCACTCCCCCGGTCGCCATAGCCATCAAAGCGAGCCACACGCCAGAACCCGCTGAACCCCGGAATAGTAGTTTCGATGGTTTCCGTGCCAATTTCACTGATCGTCACATCGCTGCCGTGCTTGATGAGGTACTTGCGGCTGTTACGGATCGGGTGAAAGTGTACCGTAAAGATGTACGGCTCTGTGCGCCATGCATCATAGGAGTAGATTTTTCCGCCATAAAGTTGCAGCAGCGTCATCATCCAATCATCTGGCTCATACACCTGCCCGTCAGACGGCATAAACATATCGGCCCACAGCAGCAGCAGGGTGTGGTGCTTCGACCGGGCATTTTCTGTGAAGATATATTGAATTTCATCCAGCGACATATACCGCTCAACAAGGTGAATCGACACAGATTCGCCAGATTTAAAACTGAGGATGACCACATCGCTCCCATCATGCCATACCTCTTTAACCTGTGGCGTTGCCATCAGTTCGTTAACCATGTGAACACGAATCGTGTGGACATCAAAACGCATGACAGGGGGATTCCTTTAAAACATTTTTGCTAACGTCTCATCTCATCTTAATAATACAGCATAATGGACAGGGTTTGAATAGCATTCCGGGTCGAAGTAGGATGCGGTAGACTATGCCGCGTTTACTTAATGGACGGACATTCGATGGTTCAATTTGTGCAATGGCTACGCCGCCCCGCAAATCTTGTGGGGCTTTTGCTGGTGCTGGTGCCGGTGGTGCATCTGCTCCAGTTTATTGTAGAACATGCGGTGAACTTCCCCCGGTATGACAGTGCCACACGGGTTATTGAAATCGCACTGGCGGCAGAAAATAACGCGCTGACCGTGAATACACTGTTCCAGCCCGTGAATGACCACATCAGCGCAACGGCGTTTGCCAGTGCCGCGCTACTCACGTGGCTGACGGACTGGAACGTACATGTAGAAGTAGCGATCAATACCGTGATGGCAGTTGCTGTGTTTGTAATTTTGATGATACTGGTATGGCGCACAGAACGTGATGCGCTGGCGTTTGTGGCATTCCCCGCTGCCGTACTGTTTTTCTCCGTTCAGCAAAACGCCGTATGGATTGTCGGGTATACCGGGTTTGTATTGTTTGGTATGCAGCTTTGCGTGCTGGGGGCGATCCTGCTGGGGACATCCACGGATCGGTTGTCGTGGCAGCTTGTGCTGGCAATGGTGCTTGCCGTTCTATCGACATACACCGCCGGACAGGGGTTCGTGGCGTGGGTGTTGATTATCGCAGTGTGGATGCTGAGGGGTGTGCGTAACTGGCCGGTGTATGGTCTGGTGGCGGCCCTGGCGGTTATCAACATCGTGATATATGCCAGCCTGATCGGGCTGGGGGATTCCAGTGCGGGAAACAATGTACTGGGCGTGGACGGGCTGGGAGAGAAGATTCAGTATGCGCTGGCGTATCTGGGTAATATGGTGGCGCGTGGCGATACTACCAATGCCGTGGTCGTGGGGAGATTTGCTGTCGGGCTGATGTTATTTAACGGGGCGGCAATACTACTGCTGGATCGTGACTGGCGCTTTATGCAGATCTGGGTGCCGGTGGTAGGGTACAGTCTGGCGTCGGCGGCGATCACTGCACTGGCACGTGCTGGTACGGGTAATCCACCGATCACCTCATGGTATATATCCTCCACAACGTTTTTCTGGGTCGGGCTGGCCTCCTCAACGGCGGTGCTACTGGTACGGGCACAGTCACCGACGGAACACGGGCTGTGGCGCTATGCTGTGGTGCTTGTGAACATGGTGATGTGGGTGCCGTGGCTAGTGAATTTTATTCCCGGCAGTGTGGAATCGCTGGAGCGAGTGATTGACCAGGGACGGTTTGTGGATGCGCGGTGCATCGACCGTTTTCTGTACATTCAGGATGCAGAGACAATGGAGCAGAACGGCTGCCATGTGTGGTATCCAGACCAGGTAAATGCGCTGGCGGCCAGCCGGTTAAACCTGTTCGCACACAAAGCACCGCAGACTATCCTCGGTGACACATATGGCGAGGGGGCACCGGTCGTTGTGGAAGGCGTAAACAGTTGGGCAAGCTATCAAATCGAGACATGGCTGCTGGGTGATGTCCCGGCAGATGATGTGATTCATGTTGCGGAGTCACCGCCACCAGCACTGTACGGCGTGAGGGTGGAGCTGGTCAATCTGGTAACAGGAACGGATACGCTGCTGGCATTAACTGACGACCACGACACCATCTGGCATGTGCAGTATGCTGATACAGACAGTGCCCTCGGTGATTTTAAGGAGCATCTACGTGCCGAAGATTACATCGGTACCCGCTTTGACTACGAGACCATGAGCGACGTAGATTTCGTGGTGACGCGCTACGAAAAATACGATCTGGACACAGACAACCCGGTTGAGTTCGGGCCTTCCATGACGATGACAGGGTTCACAGGTGTGGCCGACCGGCTGCGCCCGTGCAATGCTGTGACGGTGCGGAGCTTCTGGCAGGGGGAGGAGCCATTGCCGCACAGTTATAGTGCGACGCTCACGCTGGATCGGGTGACGGGGGATGGCATGTGGGATTTTGAAACAGTGGTGCGCAGTGACAGTCAATTGTCGCTGGTACCGTCTGCTCAATGGGAGCCAGACAGGCTGTATTTTGATGAGCGAACGCTGGAAATCCCGTGCGACCTACCACCCGGAGACTATGCGCTGCAAATTGGAGTGTACAACTATGCCGATGGAGCACGGCTGCTGCCGCAGTCAGCAGATCAACCGGGGGAACGTGATCTGGCACTGCTGGAGACCATCACACTTGAAACCACCCAACCATAAGTAAATCATAAAAATCCACGCGCATGGCGTAACTCGTTGTGCCGTGGTCGCGTATAGCCAGCAACGTTCAACCACACAATGGAGTGACCCTATCATGGATAAGCGGTGGATCTTCGTCTTTTTCGTGCTGTTTTTCGCCCTGCCGATGCTCAAGTTCGTCGGCCCATTTGCACTGTTCTTCCTGCCGTTCCTGTTCTTCATGATGGCGGGGTCTCGCCGGGGGCGTGGTCATCACGAGTGGGGCTGGCACTGCACACCGGACAACGATGATGATAGCGGCAAGCGCAAAGAAAAGCCGAAGCGTGATTACATCGAAACCGTAGATGGCGAGTACTTCGAGATCATCGAAGAACCACGCCGCGCATAAGTATGCCATTGTGCCCCGGCACCTACCGGGGCGCCACAGCTAAGACTTTGCCTTTGCTTCGAGATCGGCAATCTGTTTTTCAGTGCGTTCCAGCATCATCTTTGCAGCCTTCAGGCCAGACTGTTTATCCTCTGGCATCGCTTCAATATCGGCAAGGCGCTTCTGGAACAGCTTTCTCGCCCCATAGAGCGGGCGCAGCTTCTTTGCAATCTCTGGCGGGAAGCTGGCGAATTCATCTGGCTCCAGCGGTGCTTCTGGCGCTGGGGGGGGTGCCGGTTCTTCCGCTGGTTTTTCGGCCTGTGCCTCCGGTGGCGGTGTTTCCGCAGCTTTTTTCTTCTTTTTCTTTTTCTTCATCAGCTTCACGCTGCGGGCATAAACAGCCACCCCCCCCAGCGATTCATCGTAATAGCACACCCCGTCAATATAGAGCTGGGTCTTCTCGTTTTCCTTGAGCTTGTCGCTCACGTTTTTGTCGTACTGTTCTTCCCCGGCAAACACAAAGTAACGGGTGGTGTCGTTCGGGGGCTGGGGCACCCCGCGTGGGAATGTCTGGTTATCCGGGATAGATTGTTCCATCGTCAGGATGAAAACACCATCACGCTTTTCAACATAGCCGGGTCGTCCCTTAAGCTGGATATTCACTTCTTCTATTGTCCCTTTTTCCTGTTCTAAGGCGCTCTGTAATTGCTCTACGCGGTGTTCCCAGTCGAACGGGGGGTACGGCGACGGGGGTTTCTCCACTCTGGTAAGCCAGATAGGAGGCGGAAAAATAACCTCGCGCAGGTCAAGCGGCACTGCATGGCGCACAAGGAAGAAGAACACGCCCCCCAGCGTGCGGCGGCGCTGTCCGTTAGCTGTCATCATGCCGCCAGCTTCCTCAATTGCGAGGCTGTTATCAACCATAAAGTCTGCGAACTCAATACCACAGTGTTCTATGATGCGCTGAATTTGACCGAGGGGTTTTTCGGTTGTTTCGTTCAGACGCGCTGCAATTCGTGTTACTTCTGCACTTACATCCGCCATAAGTTTATATTTCTTTCGTTGTCTTGCTGTACACATTCGGGGGGACTTCAGGACAAATAGCCATGTGAGAAATATCAACCGGCGTGGCCCGTACCCCCCATCACATTGCCATCCGGTTGACCGATGCCACTGCACCGGTGCCTGTAACTATAGTTTATGCCATACCATACCCGGTTCGCAACATCACACTCCAGCGGTTATCCAGATTGCCCTGCGGCCAACAGACCGTGTGTTGTGTTGCCAGCCTGCCACCCCACTGATAGAATAATCGCATAGAATAAATTGTCAGGTAAGCACACCCTCCACGCATGAAGACATTGTATATCACCGTTGAAGAAATGGCGGCTATGGCATCCGTCGCGCCCAACACCATCTACCGCATTCTGCGCTCTGACCAGAAAAAATCGCCGGAAGACCGACGCATCCCCGGCGCGTTCAAGCGTGGCAGCAAATACCGTGGCGAGTGGTTAATCCCGCGAGACACGGCAGAAAACTGGCAAAGAGACCAGCGCGGGCGTAAAAGTGTGCAGCCAGCACGCAGCAGTAGCGGCACAATCGCACACTCCTGAACGTCACGCGCTGAAGGCACGTACAATTAAATCTACGCCCCCCAGCATCAGGGCGTACTTCCAAACCTTGCCAGCAAACACCAGCAGGAGAAATATCCACATCCGTACCTGGAAGGCCCCGGCAACGGTGGTCAGCGGATCCCCGATGAACGGCGTCCCACTCAGCAATAACGTCCACACCCCATAACGTTCGTAGAATTTTTCTGCTCGCAGCAGCCAGCGGTCTGGCGCACTCTGTACGGCGTCCCCATCCCGGCTGATGAAAAAACGTGCCAGCACAAAATCATAACCATAGCGCCCGATATAGTAATTAATCAGGTTGCCCAGCATACCCGCTGTTGCCGCCACCACAAACACCCGCATCGGGTCATACCCTAACTGGGGCATAATGGCCGCCAGCAAATCAGACGGCGCAGCAATCAACGTGGCCGCAATAAAGCTGATTACAAACAGACCCACATAGCCCTAGTCCATTGCAATTTGTTCCATTTGTCGCGTCGCCTTCTGTATCGGTCTTGAGCCTGCCTAATCTATTTCGAATTCCGTCAGTATAGTAGTATAGACTCTTAAAATTTTGTCCTGATACAGAGGAAAACCATGTTTGACAGCTTACCACAGCAGGCACAGGATGGATTCCAGTGGGCATGGGATGACTACCAGCCCTATTTTGACAACCTGCTGAACCGCCCGCTTACCACGGAGACCCTCGAACACTGGCTGGCCGACTGGACGCGACTGGCCGAGTTTACCCGCGAAGTGGGCACACGTCTTTACATTGCCACCACCGTTAACACCGCAGACGAAGACAGCAAGCAACTGTTCTTCAGCTTTCTGGAAAACGTCTCCGAAAATATAGACGAAGCCAGTGACAGGCTGGCACGTAAACTGCTGGAAAGCGGCTTGCAACCGCATAACTTCGAAATTCCACTGCGAGATATGAAGGCCGATGTAGAACTGTTCCGGGAAGAAAACCTGCCGCTGCACACCACCCTCTCCAAACTGGGCAACCGCTACCAGGAAATTACCGGGGCACAAACCGTACAATGGGAAGGCGAGGAAAAAACCCTCACACAGATGAAAGTGATGCTGCTGGACGGCGACCGCGAAAAGCGTGAACAGGTCTGGCGTGCTGTGTACAGTCGCCAGATGCAGGATCGTGAACAGCTTAACGACCTGTGGAAAGACATGCTTCAGATCCGGCTAAAAGTTGCGGAAAATGCCGGTAAATCCTCATTCCGGGACTATCAGTGGATGGCGTTCGGGCGTCATGATTACACGCCACAGGATGACCAGCGCTTCTTGCAATCCATCTCAGAAGTCGTCGTCCCGGCGATGCTGCGCCGTGCAGAAAAACGTAAGGCGGCACTGGGGCTGGATACACTGCGCCCGTGGGATATGGACATCGACCCGACCGGCACAGAGCCATTGAAGCCGTTCGACAATGTGCAGACCATGATCGACACCACCGCAAACATCTTCGCGCAGATTGACCCCGAACTGAGCAGCTACTACAACATCATGAAGGACAACAACCTGCTCGACCTCGACAACCGCAAGGGCAAGGCACCCGGCGGCTACTGTACATCACTGCCACAGGCCAAACAGTCGTTCATCTTCATGAACAGCGTCGGCGTCCACGACAATATTCAAACGCTGCTGCACGAAGCCGGTCACGCCTTCCATAATTTCGAGGCGCAAAAATTGCCCTACGCGCAGCAGCGCGGCTACCCTACAGAGTTTGCAGAAGTCGCGTCCATGTCCATGGAACTGCTGGCCGCCCCTTACTTCGAGACAGAAAACGGCGGCTTCTATGATGAGGTTGGGGCGGCCCGTGCGCGGATTGAGCATCTGGACGGGATTATCCGCTTCTTCCCGTACATGGCTGTGGTAGATGCGTTCCAGCACCAGGTATACGAAAACCCGCAGGCGGCAATGAACCCGGATAACTGCGATGCGTGGTGGGAAGAACTATGGGATCAGTTTATGCCGGGGGTAAACTGGGCGGGCATCGAAGACATCAAGCGTACCGGCTGGCACCGCAAGCTGCACATCTTCCTGATTCCGTTTTACTACATCGAATATGGGCTGG
>JBCCQC010000090.1:0-10325 GCA_039024535.1 Chloroflexota bacterium | reverse complement strand
GCGCAGTTTCAGTTCCAGTTCGGCATCATAGGAGCCAGTAACGAGATCAAGATCGCCATCTGCATCGAGGTCGCCCCATGCCATTGAGTATGCCGGCTCGATGCAGATGGCGATCTTGATCTCGTTACTGGCTCCTATGATGCCGAACTGGAACTGAAACTGCGCGATACCTTCATGCTGGGGGAGGGCGCGGGCGTTTTCTACTATGAAAACGTGGATGGGCAGTTCACGCAGCAGCGCCTCGCAGACAGTTCACAGGCACTTGTGGTTTACCTGCATGATGTGAACAACGATAACGCACCAGACATTCTCGTCGGCAACGACTTCGAACCCATTGACCGTTACTGGCTCAATACACCGGAAGGCTGGCAGCAAACCGAAATCGCAGATGTGATGACGCACAGCACCATGAGCTATACCGCCGCAGACATCAACAATGATGGCGATGCAGAACTGTACGCCACCGATATGAAGCCCTACAGCAACGACGATGAAACCATGCAGGCGTGGGCACCCGTGATGGACAAAATGATGTCCATGCCAATGCTGGAAGGCGACCCGCAGGTGATGGAAAACGTCATGCTGATTACAGAAGCCGCCGGTTACACCAACATGAGCGGCTATATGGGCCTGGACGCAACCGGCTGGAGCTGGTCATCTAAATTCGGGGATCTGGACAGTGATGGCCTGCTGGATCTGTACGTCGTCAACGGCATGATTGCCGAAGACCTGTTCGGGCATCTGCCAGATGATGAACTGGTCGAGGAAAATCAGGTATTCCGCAACGTGAACGGCACAATATTTGAACCCGCGCCACAGTGGAGCCTGAATGCTACACAGAGCGGGCGCGGTATGAGCATGGGCGATATGGACAACGACGGCGACCTGGATATTGTAGTCAATAACCTGTTAAGCGAGTCCATGTTGTACGAAAATCAACTATGCGGGAACAGCATTCAGGTTGACCTGAGCGATAGTACGAGTGGGAATACACACGCCCTCGGTGCTCAGGTCACGCTTACCACAGATGCGGCAACATACACGCGCACGGTTCAGGCCAGCAGTGGCTACCTCAGCGGCGACCCGGCTCGTGTGCATTTTGGTTTACCGGAAGACGAAACCCCGCTCATACTGGAAGTTGAGTGGCCTGATGGCACCACATCGCAGATTGATGCACCGTCAGCAACCCGTATACTCACTATCTCACGTTAACACACACCAACAGGGGATTAAACATGGCTCCAAAGATCACATTCATCGGTGCCGGGAGCACCGTTTTTGCAAAGAACCTGATGGGCGATATTCTCGGCTTTCCTGAACTGGCCGACAGCACCATCAGCCTGATGGACATCAATCAGGAACGTCTGGATACCTCCGTAGAAGTGGCCCACCGCGTTAATGATGTGCTCGGCACGAACGCAACTATTGAAGCAACCACCGACCGTCGCGAAGCACTGAAAGGCGCCGACTACGTAGTTTGCATGATCCAGGTAGGTGGCTATGAACCTGCAACCGTCATCGACTTCGAGATCCCGCGCAAATATGGCCTTGAACAAACTATTGGCGATACGCTGGGCATTGGTGGTATTATGCGTGGCCTGCGCACGATTCCGGTTCTGGTCGATATTGTGCGCGACATGGAGCAACTGTGCCCGGATGCACTGTTTATCAACTACGTCAACCCGATGTGCATCAATCAGTGGGCGCTCAGCCGTGCCAGCAATATCAAAACCGTTGGCCTGTGCCACAGCGTGCCCCACACCGCCCACGAACTTTCCGAAGACATCGGTATACCCTACGAAGATATCAACTACCGTGTAGCCGGTATCAACCACATGGCGTTTTACCTCACGTTCGAGAACAAACACACGGGCGAAGACCTCTATCCAGAAATTCAGCGGGTGATGGAAGAAGACCGCGTGCCAGACTGGAACCGTGTCCGCTACGATATGTTTAAACGGCTGGGTTACTTCGTGACCGAATCCAGTGAGCACTTCAGCGAGTACACGCCGTGGTTTATCAAGAGCAACAAACCGGCACTCGCTGAGCAATACAACGTCCCGATTGACGAGTATCTGGCACGCTGCCAGGCTCAGATTATCGCGTGGAACATGGCGCAGGAAGCCCGTGCCAACGGCAAACCGATCACAGAAGATGCCATTCGAGACGCACTCAGTGACATCAAGCTGATGCCGCGCATGGTAGAGGGTACCGTACACACTGCACTGAACTACGATAAAGTAGAGCGCAGTGTGGAGTACGGTTCACTTATTATCCACAGTATGGAAACCAACACCCCGCGCACCATCTACGGCAATGTGCCCAACACCAGCATCATCACCAACCTGCCGGAGGGCTGCTGTGTGGAAGTGCCATGCCTCGTGGACAAAAACGGCATCCAGCCTACTCACATCGGCAACATCCCGCCGCACCTTGCCGCCCTTATGCAGACGAATATCAACGTACAGTCTATGACAGTGGAAGCTGCCATTACCTGCAAGCGTGACCACATCTACCACGCCGCTATGCTGGATCCGCACACGGCGGCAGAACTCTCGCTGGATGAAATCTGGTCAATGGTTGATGAACTGATTGACGCCCACGGCGATATGCTCCCGCAATACAATTAATTCCGCGCAACAGGTTCACGCGGGCAGGGCATGAGCCTGCCCGCGCCAGGACAGTCCAGTTATGCAACGCCGTGATTGGCTACTGTTACACTTCATCCGGGTTCTTTGCCCGATTCACAGCGAATCGCATCGTTAATTCTGGCTCTGCATTTTGCAAGCGACGGGGTGGCAACCCCTTGATGATAATCTCTAGATCATCCAGTACCATCTCGCCAATTTCCCACATGGCTTCTTTTACAGAGCCAGCACGGTGCGGTGATAACACGGCTTTTTCTGCGTTTCGGAGTGGATCATCACTGGCAAAGGGTTCTGTCGGGAACACGTCTGTAGCGACCTTGAATTTGCCCTCAAGCACCATTTCAGTCATCGCGTCAAAATCAACAACATGGGCGCGGCTGGCTAAAACGAGAACAGCATTCTGCTGTATCAAACTCAGATACTCGCGCGAAATCATTGCCTTATTGTCTTTTGTGGGGGCAGCGAGGGCAAATATCACCTGAGACCGACTGAGTATGTTTTCCAGTGATTGTGGTTCGACATGATGACGGCGCAGGTAGCCATCACTCAGCCACGGGTCATATGCCGCAACGCTGACATGGAAAGGCACCAATAGCTGATGCAGTTCACGCGCGATGCTCCCGTAGCCGATGATACCCACGGATTTGCCGTAGAGCATGAACGTACCGATATTGCCTTCATGCAGGTAGCGCTCACTACCTGCACGCATGTCACGGTCTCCCGCAACAATATCACGTGCTGATGCCAGCGCCAGCCCGAGGCACATTTCTGCCACCTGCCGCGCAAATGCGGGTGCAACACTCAAAACGCGAATGTGATTCTGGTAGCAGTAGGCATAGTCCAGTTCCAGTGGAAATGCGCCAGATACCACAATGATGGCCCGCAGCTTTTGTGCTTGCTCCAGCACATCACCATAACGCCAGTCTGCACAGATGATAACCTCTGCTGTGGGCAGCACTTTGAGAAAATGGTCTTGCGGGATGGGGCTATCCTGCCCCCACTCCACATTCACCATACTTTCCAGACGCTTCCGGTCATTATCAGAGAATATCTCTGACATTGACCGGAAATGCGGATCAACGATAACTGTTGGTTTCTCAGTCATCTCAGCCCTTGATACCCGTCGATGCAACACTTTCAATAAACGCCCGTTGCAAAACAAGGTAGAAAATGAGTACGGGAATCGTAATCGTGGATAGATAGGCCATTACCTCTCCCCATGCCACGTTGAGCTGGAAGAAATAGTCTACCCCGAGCATCACAGGGCGCAGTTCCTCTGTGCGGACTACAAGCAGGGGCCACAGGAACTGGTTCCACATGGCGAGGAACTTCAGAATAGCAACTGTGGCAATGACCGGGCCAGAAATGGGCATGAACACCCGTGAATAAATCCTGAAGAACCCGGCCCCGTCAATCTTTGCTGCTTCTACCAGTTCGTAGGGTAAATCCCTGAAGTATTGATAGAACAGGAAAATTGAGAGGGAATCGGCAATCCACGGGATGATTTGCACATGATAGCTATTCAACCAGCCCACTTCAAATCCATTCAACCCGATCCACGGCAGTTGATTCACGATCAACAGCAGGGGAATTGCAATGGTTTCGAATGGGATGATGAATGTTGCAATCACAATTGTGAGGATGATATTCCTGCCGCGCCATTTGAGCACAGCAAAAGCAAAACCCGCCATTGAGTTAAAGATCAGGCTCAGCCCGAGTGTCGTTAGCGTTACAAACACTGAATTGAAGATGAAACGCCCCAGCGGAACGCGGTCGAAGGCGCCATCGTAGTTGTCGAGGGAGAGATCACCCACTGGCAGGAAAGCCCGTAGCGATGACGTATCCCGTAAAAGCTGGTCGTCTGGCTTGAAGGACGACATAATCATGAACAAAATGGGCAGCACAAAAATCAGGGCGACGACGATCAACAGTGCATAGCGCCCGATGATGTCCAGCTTCTCATTCCGTTGACGTTGCTCATCAGTTATCGTTTTTGCGGTCATGCGCTACGCTCCCGTGTTAAATACCGTTGAATAATCGAGATAATGAGGACGATGACGAACAGAATCACAGAGATTGCAGACCCGCCTGCAATATTCTGCTGCTCGAACCCACGAATAACAGCCTGATACACCAGCGATTGGGTTGCATCCACGGGGCCGCCACGGGTCATCACCTGTACCTGTGTGTACAAACTGAATGCCTGCATTGTAATCACAATCAGGATGAGGATGCCTGTGTTGCGCAAACCAGGCATTGTGACGAAGCGGAATTTTTGCCACGCGCCTGCGCCGTCAATAGATGCTGCCTCATAGAGAGATTGTGGGATAGTTTGCATACCTGCCAGCCAGATAACCATGTGGAACCCTACACCCTGCCACACGGACATCACGATTAATGCGCCCATTGCTGTTTCAGGATTACCAAGCCAGTCCACGGGTTCAAACAGGCCGAAGGTGACGAAGCTCAAAACGGAATTGAGCAAGCCGTTCTGACCGTCATAAATAAACCGCCACAACAAAGACACCACCACCATCGACACCACGACGGGCATAAAATAAATCATACGGAAGATGTTAACGCCCATCAACTTCTGGTTGATAAGCAACGCGAGTAACAGCGCGATCCCGCCCTGCAAGGGGGCCACCACCACGACAAAAATAACTGTATTGACCAGAGCAGTCCAGAACAGGACATCAGTTGCCAGCAAAACCGTTCGGGTTTCTCCTGTTTGCCAGGAGCGCCATTCCTGCATCCCGTCTAATTGTGGATATTCCGGGTTGTTGCGTGTAAAGGTGCGCAGGCGGGGATATTCAATGTTACCGTCTTCATCCCGCACAACTTCGCCTGTCGTTTCGTCGCGCACTGGTTCCAGTGTAAAAATGCGCAGTGACAGTAAATCCACAAAGTTGCTTGTGCCTACAAATTCAGTCGGGTTAGGAGAAACAAGGCGCTGGTTGGTAAATGACATGGCAAACGCGCCCAAAAATGGCAGGAGCAAAAATGTAAACAGCAGCAGCATCGCTGGCAATGCCATCAGCCATCCCGTAATTTCTTCTTTTTGTTGCAAAGTTAAGCCGTTAGAAACCGTGTTTTCAGGTTTCTGTTGAACCATCGTCATATTTTGTTGCCTCCAGGGTTAGTTTGGGGAGGGGGGTGGATGTGAACCCGAACCGTCCACATCCACAAACTGGTGGTTCCAGATACTAGAAACCGTAGCCGCTGTTAGCCTCAATATCGTCTTCGATAGCATCCACGGCAGCATCAAGTGAGTCGATCACATCAGCGCCATTGGCGATGTCTGCCATTGCCTTCTCAAACTCCAGCGCCATAACGACGTAGCCCGGTGTCGGGGGACGGATGAGGCCCTGTTCGGCGCTCAACTGGAAGAATACGGAAAGCGGGCCACCCTCTGCATAGTTTTCCGTCAGGTTTGCAGCGGTTGTGGTTGCGGGGATCAGACCAGTTGCAACAGAGAAGTCGGCAAGGTATTGATCTTGCAGCGCGAACTCAATGAATGCATTGGCACCTTCCGGGTTTTCGCTGGTCGCGGCCACACCGAACTGCCAGCTTGCGGCGCCAATCACGCTACCACTGCCAAAGTCGGGCGCAGGCAGGAACAACATGTCATCGCCAAAAGCATCTAACGCGCCCAGGGCCGCCCAGTTACCGTTCCACTGGATTGCGTAACGACCATCAATGAAGCCGGTCTCACGGTCTGCGCCGTCCTGGGATGTGCCGGGTGCCAGATCACGATCATAAAGGCTCTGCCACCACTCACCGAATGCAATTGCTTCTTCGCCGTTGAGCACACCTTCGGCACCCATGTAAGTTTCACGGTCAATCAGGTCACCACCGAAGCTTTGCAGGAACGGGCTGAAGGCATACGGGTACCATTCACCTGTCCATGCCATGCCGGGGTCAAACGCGAAGTCATACTCGCCTGTTTCTTGCAGGGTGACCAGTGCTGCGTCAAACTCTTCCAGTGTCCACGGCTCATCAAGGGTCGGAATGCGAATACCATTCGCTTCGAGGACAGACTGACGTGCGAAAATTGCCTTGGCAGCGTCCCACAGGCCAACAGAGTACAGGTCGCCGTTCCAGTAACCCAGTGCGCCGGGGAGGTAGTTTTCCAGCAGGGTCTCGTCAATTTCAAGCGGTTGCAGGAAGCCAGACCATGCCCAGTTCGGCATCACCGGGCCGTCAACGTCAATGATGTCCGGCAGGTCGCCACTCAAGCCCGCAGCGGTTACAGATTCATTGTAGCTTTCCTGCGGGAACTCCTCAAGGGTAACAACATAGTCACTCTGCGAGGCGTTGAAGTCTTCAATGATGCTGACCAGAACAGAGCGTTCTGCATCATTACCTGCACCGTGATACCACAGGCTCAGTTCAACAGGATCCTGGGCACTTGTACCTGCCACACCAAGAGCAAGCACAGCAACGAGGGCCAACAAGCTAACTAATTTTTTCATGCGCATATCTTTAACTCCTATTATTCTGGTAAATGTTTCTTTTTTGCACCTGTCCCCAACCAGATCGAATGTGCGGTGCAAAGACAGTCGATCGATACTGAATTTGTTTTATCAGAGGAGCAGTTGCTCGGTCGGGTGAGCAACCGTCTTCATAGTATCCCGAAGGTAAAATTACCAGATTGACCGGATCTCCCAGATTTCAAAGTTGACTACAGAAGCGGGTTGTATAACCTGTAACTGCGGGTGGGTTATCCGGGATGGGTACATACGGTGAGAAATACTGGTGCGCTGGTTCGCAATAACTTCAATCACAGAACCATCAACCAGAATGCGTAGTTCAAGGTGTTCATCGGATGCCATGCGATGCAATTGCCCGTGCGGTGTTTGTGTATTGTCTGCACTGGTATGGCGGATGTTGACCGTTTGCAATACAGGATCGTACAGCACAGCAAGTTGCTCTGGCGTATCGTCCCATTTGAGCACAATGCCACATGAGGTTTCATCTTCGACCTTGAACGCAAAGCTCAAATCAAGCGCTAAACCCGGCAGGGTAATCGGTTCATCATCCAGCACAACAGCTTCATAGAGTTTTTGACTGCGAATTTGCGCTAACTCAGGAACAGGGTTCATCAGCAGACGATTGCTGGAATCAAGCGTCAAAACGCGCGGGATTGCCTGTACACCTGACCAGCCCGCAGCCAACTGCTCATCCCCACTGCGGCTTTCTCTCAGCCAGCCCCACATAATGCGCCGATTCTGGTCATCGAGGAATGTGAGGGGGGCATAGTACACGCTGCTATCGAGTATGGCCTCATACTGTGGATAAAAGCGCTTATCGTAGTAATCGCCCACAAAGTAGATTGCGTGCCCGGTTCCTATCCCGGTGTGTAGCGAGATGACCAGCACCCATTTATCCCCGATGGGGAAAAAGTTCGGGCATTCCCACATGACGCCATGACGTGCCATGTCGCCTACCAGCAGTGGATGCAGATAAGTCCAGTTGTGTAGATCCTGTGAGTGGTAGAGAAAGGCAGCCCCCCCCACGCCTTCAATCCGTGAGCCAACCACCATGTACCATACGTCTCCCTCGCGCCACACAAACGGATCACGAAAGTCCGGAGTCTGGTCAGCGTGGGTGGGTGGGCCAGCAATAACCGGGTTAGCTTCATATTTTTGCCATGTCTGAAGTTCATCATCACCGATGGCCATACACTGACGTTGTTCGGTCGCGCCGAGGTTTACCCCCGTGTAGAATGCTGTGGGCGTTCCAGCATTGTTGACGATGCAGCCCGAAAAAATGCCGCCTTCGTCTACGCTGCCGGGGGATGGGGCTATGGCAAGGGGTAGTTCTTCCCAGTGAATTAAATCATCGCTGACAGCATGTCCCCAGTGCATATGGTCGTGATATGCTCCGAATGGATTGTACTGGTAAAACAGGTGGTAGCGCCCATTCCACTGAATCACACCGTTGGGGTCGTTCATCCAGTTGCGGGCAGGGAGAAAATGATAAATTGGCCGACCGAGGTCACGCCGGGTATGATTGAGTTCGGTTTGCAATGATTTTTTTGCCATAATTTTAAATATAGTCAATAAACCTCGATCTGGTAACGTTACCAGACTGTACGGTAACGATACCAGAAAATTACACCAGACGCAACAGCTAAATGGGAACGTTACCAGAAAACCAGAAAGCATAACGATACCAGTGTGGATCAAATATCAGGGCAAAGCGAATGAGTAACGGAAAAATCACAGTAAAAGATATTGCAAAACATGCCGGGGTGGGCACATCTACCGTTTCGCGCGTGTTAAATGGTCAGCAATATGTGAGCGAGGGGTCAAAACAAAAGGTATTGCGTGCCATTGAAGAGTTAGACTATCGTCCAAATTTAAACGCTCGCTGGCTACGCGGTGGCAAAACCAACCTCATCGGGTTCATCACAGATAAAGTGGCAACAACACCTTATGCGGTTGATATTATCGGCGGGGCGAGGGAAGCCGCTGCCAGCGATAACTATGTTTTAGTCGTTATCACGTCCAACTCTGTTGAGGAGACCGGCGAAGCGATTGAGTTTTTACTGGAGCGCCAGGTGGCCGGCATCATCTATGCGGCGATGTTCCATCGTAAAATTGAACTACCAGATAATGCCTATCAGGTTCCTATGGCACTGGCAAACTGCTATGTAGAGGATCAATCTCTGCCGTCAGCCGTGCCTGATGAATTCAAGGGGGCTTATGCCGTGACAAGGGAATTACTTGTTGCAGGGCATCGCAGCATTGCATTTTTGAATGTGCATGACCCGAGTGTGGATGCGGCAAGAGGGCGCCTTGCAGGTTACAGGCAGGCACTGGCAGACTACGGTATTGCGTTCGATTCATCACTGCTTGGCACAGCGTCGGAGTCATCGAAGCAGAATTACGATCAAACGATGGCCTTCCTGCGGCAAGACAATGCCCCGACTGCATTTTTCGCCGGGAATGATCGCACTGCAATCGGTTGCTACACAGCGATCCGCGATATGGGTTTGCGTATTCCCGAAGACATCAGTGTCGTGGGATATGACAACCAGTTGGATGTTGCCGAGAACCTTCTACCATCCCTCACAACCGCACAGCTTCCACATTATGAGATGGGCGTCTGGGCATTCAAGCAACTCTCTGCTGACTACGACCCTGATAGGCCACCACAGGTTCTGATCGATTGTCCGCTCGTTCGACGTGAATCTGTGCGAATCCAGCACAGCATCTGATGAACTTTTCATCTTTGGATTTGCGTAAGATTACACAACTGGTATAGAAATGAAAGCTAGCAATAGACCGGTGAAGACAGCAAAAATTCGCTCCCATCTTCAGAGTGTAAAACGTCGCCTGTGTCGTCCGTTCTATCATCATCCGGCCATCCCTCGCGCTGCCACTTCCTGTGTATTATGGCAGTGGCTCCGTTATCAGCTTTCAGGGCACAACATATTTCTGAGCAAAAATGAGCGATCACTTTCACGCTTACACGATCAGTATGCTGGACGGCGGGCCTTTATTCTGGGCAACGGGCCGTCGCTAAACCGCCACGATCTGACGAAACTCAGCAGCGAGGTTACATTCGGTGTGAATAACATTTTTTTGAAGTACGCACCAACTTACTATGTAGTTGAGGACTATCTGATGGCAGAAGACCGTTCAGCAGTAATAAACGCCTACAACGGGT
>JBCCQC010000089.1:0-10382 GCA_039024535.1 Chloroflexota bacterium | reverse complement strand
GGGCATAGCACGGGGCAGGTTCAAAACTGGTGGGGTTGTTTAGATAATTCCGGGGTGTATCACCGTTGCGAACATAGATGCTGAATCCTCATCAGCCCGCCGGGGCCAGCGAACTGCACACCGCTCCGCCGATAAACTGCCGAATTTCCATATTCCAGCGCGTTTCAATGCCGATGCTGGCCCACTGGCTTTCCGGGTAGGTGCAGGTGTGTCGGTTGCCATCCTCATCGCGGAACGTGACGCTGTAGCTCTGGTTACGTCCGGCTTCACGTTCGCAGCCGAGCCGTGCTGTGTTGCACGCGCTCAGGTTTGCATTCCCCCATCTCGGCGCCGGAGAAAGCGCGTCGCCGGATGTGTCCACGCTGCGTTCGTAGGCCCAGCGGTCAATATCATATGTGCAGAAGTCATCCATCACCGGTTCTTCGCGGTAGGTTGTGGTGCATTCTTCGCGCTCACTGAAGGTGCCATCGCCGTTATCGGTACGGACGGTGCGGCAGGTCTCGCCGTCCGGCACGCGGCGGGTATCGCGCTGGCGCTGTGTGCAGCGTTCGTTGTAGGCCGCTGCTGGTACCTGGTCGTCCCATGCATCTTCGCGGACGGTCTGGTATTCCTCAATGCGGATTTCGCGCTCCCACTCGTGGCCGGTAACGCGCACGGTCTGTTCCTGCGTCTGGGACGTGAGCCAGATTACGAACCCGAACAGCGCAGCCACGGCCAGCATCGTGCCCGTTACAATAAAACGACGGTTCAGCCCACCTTTAGCTGTGCTGCCAGCAGTAGCAGGCGTTTCAATACCGGCGGCGGCCATCTCACGCTCGAACCGCTCCTGTGCTATATCGCGGCTGCCACTGGCCCCGGCTGCTCGTGATTCTGATCCAAGGGTGCGGGCGGCCTCGGCCTCGTCCAGCGGGAAGCCACAGTTGCCACAGTTATTCGCGCCGGCACTGTTCAGGCTGCCGCACGCGGGGCAGATGCGGTCTTTGCCCACATAGATATGATCTTCTACGGCAACTTTCTCGTTATCGGACGGAAAATAGCGGCTGTCCGGGTCCTGGGCTGCGCCGCAGTTCGGGCAGAAGCGGTGCGTCTTGCCGAGATTCTTTTTCGTGCCACAGAACTTGCAGTCCCACAGCATTTCGTAGTGTTTTTCCTGTGCCATAAACAATCTCCTTCATTCGAAGCTGTTCTGTAGTGGCGCAGCACGCTGCGCCCCTGCAACGGCTCTATATTGATTCAGGATAAGTTAAAGTTCATCCCACCACACGAACCCCGGCGGCAGGTTATCCAGGCCAACAGTGTGGCGCGGGCGTGGGGTGGCAGGGCGTTGTTGTGCAGGCAGGGGCGGGGCTTCTACAGAAATGCTCATGCGGCTGCCAAATCGTATCGCCGTTGGGCGGGACTCTGGCGGGGGCGGCACATATCCGGAGCTTTCCCGGAAGTTGCGCAACCGCGCCTGCAACAGTGTCACAATGGCCCCCAATCCCAGAAACAGCGTCATCGCGTTGATGAAGATGCCGATGACTGGTAACGAGACCAGAAACCCGACTACAAACGACCCCACGACCAGCGACC
Organism: Chloroflexota bacterium; assembly: GCA_039024535.1. Classification (GTDB taxonomy): domain Bacteria; phylum Chloroflexota; class Anaerolineae; order Aggregatilineales; family Phototrophicaceae; genus DAOTTY01. The sequence continues at coordinate 8,810 of JBCCQC010000089.1, read as the reverse complement.
CATACAGGTAGCGCGTGCTGGCGTCATCGCTGAGAATGAAGCGCAGCAGCCAGCGCCCCCACGCCAGGCAGAACACTGACCGCGCAATGAAAATTGCCACGAAGTAAAACAACCCTGTGCCGCCCACCTCAATCACCAGGATGAGCACTGCCGCTGCCGCGTAGATCAATGTGCCAGCCTGTAACAACGACAGAATAAACAGAAACAGGATACTCATCGTCAGGCCTATCACCGCAACAAACGGGAACACAATAAACGTCAGCGTGCCAACGCCAAGGCTGGTGAGCGGACGACGACGCAAATTGGTGATGGGGGCCTGCATCGCCGCCGGGAAAAACAGCAGCCCGAATGCACCGACGACCGCCAGCGTCACAAACTCTCGCAGGCCTGCACCAAAGTAATCCTGGATGCTCTGGCTCAGGTTGAAATCGTCGGTGGGTGGCTCGAACTGCACCCGTGCCTGGTTAAAGGTACGGGTGCCGCGTACCGTTCCCGTTACCACACCCTCTGAGGGGGCGGTGTATACCAGATTGCCACTGACCACAGCCGTATCGCCCACGCGCAGGCCGGGGTCTGCGACGGTGATGTCTGTGGGCAGCGGGATAAACAGCGTTTCTAATGAGCCAGTGCCGTCCACATCGTTTATATCGCCCACGTTCGCCAGCAGGTCGCCCGCGACCGTACCGTTAAAGTCCAGCGCACTGCCCCAGAAGCTCACCTCACCCGCGACTGTGCCGTTCATCTGCATCTGGTAACCCGCCGCCAGCACACTCCCCGGCACGGCCACGCCATCTGCAATGTCACTGCTGATGGTCAGTGACAGAACATCGGAGCGCACATTGTCGAACGTCGCGCCTTCCGCGATATTGAGCACGATGCCAGCGTAGTGCAGGTCATCGCCCACAGTGCCATAGACGTTCAACTCTGTGCCGGTGAGGTAGAGACTGTTGGCAACCGTGCCGCGAATGTCTGTAGCGGTGGCTGCGCCGATGATATTGCCGTTCACCGTGCCCAGCACAACCAGATTCTGGCACAGGACGAACAGCGTACCTTCTATCACCTCGTCCTGCTCAATGACACACAGATCGTCCTGCATAATCTGGCGGGCGGCAACCGTCCCGGTAAGGGAAAGCAGCACAATGGCGATCAATACTGTGCGAAAACGGCGCATAAACGGCTTCCTGTGGCAGTAACTCTGGTATCAATTGTAATGGCGGTATTCGGTTGTTGCCAATTGCGGGGTCATCTGGCAAACTCTGCGTAAAGAAACGTAAACGCACGGGGAGCGTATGGCAGAAGATCGTGATACAAAAGAAGTTGATGCAGCGTCCAGCGGGGCGTCTATGCCTATCCCGGACGGTACCTACCCCACCGATGCGCCCCCGATCCAGACCGTGCTGGAAGTGCATTTCAATCGTAAAAAGCATCGCATCAAGCTGGAGTTTGCAGGAGACCCGCTGGTGGTGGGGCGCGGCGACGAAGAATTCCCCATAGCGATTGACATGACGCCGTTCGAAGCCCACGAGCACGGCGTGAGCCGCGAACACGCCCACTTTACCCGTAATGAGTCTGGCGTGTTCGTAGAGGACACCGGCAGCACCAACGGCACCCGCATCAATGGCGCCACGCTCCACACAGAACGGGCTTACCGCCTGCGTAACGGCGACGAAATTGAGTTTGGCACGCTGCGCACAGTAATTCGGTTTCTGCGGTAGCTAGATTAAGCGCTGGCGGCGCTGCCACAGTGCTTGCTCCGCAGAGCGTCGTACACGCGGGGTATCATGGAAGGCGGCAATACGCTGGACTGCGATCAGCGCGTCTCTGTCGTCTAATTGTGTGAGAGCTTTAATCGCCGCATACTGCACCATCAACCGATTCTGGTTGGCACACCTGATCAGCACTTCTAAAGACTCTGGCAGCACGTCACGGCTGCACATTTCCCTCACTGCACGAACCGCTTTGATGCGCACCTCGGTATCATCGTCCTTGAACATGGCAATCGTCAGGCCCTTCAGCCCACGGCGGCTATCCAGTGCGCCCAGTAGCATCGCGGCATTCCTGCGTGTGACCTTATCTGTTCCTGTTTTCAACAGCTTCACCAGCGGGTCTACCGCATATTTCCCCAGTGCAGACAGGGCGTGTTCTGCGGCCTCTACAATCTCCGGGTCACTGGATTCAATGGCATTGACGAGGTCTGGCACGCTGCGTTCACTGTCTGTAAATAAGGTCAGAAGCCCCTGCCTTTCAGGCAGGCCGTTTTCAACAAATGGGCAGGTTGTTCTTCAGTGAAAACTGTGGTTGAATCATAGTCATGAAGCTGACCGCAAAACTCAAACTCATCCCGTCTGAAGAACAGCGCCCATTATTGCACAATACGTTGCAACGAGCCAATGCCGCCTGCAATACGATCAGTGAACTGGCATGGACGGAGAAAACGTTTAACAAACTCAAGCTGCAAAAATGCTGCTATTATGACATTCGGGAAACATTCGGGCTATCAGCACAGATGACGATTCGTGCGTTGGGGAAAGTTGCCGACAGCTACAAGAAAGATAAAGCCACGAAACGTCAGTTCAAAAAACACGGCGCATTTCCCTACGATGCGCGGTTGTTAAGTTATGACGTTGAGCAACAAACGGTGAGTATTCGCACACTGGCGGGCCGTCAGCAGATGGCATTTGAGGCGGGACAGCACCAGCTAGACTTGCTGCAATATCAGGCGGGTGAGAGTAAACTGGCCTTTATTCGGGGGCACTTCTACCTGCTGGCAACATGCGATGTTCCCAACGAAGCGCCCATGTTGACCGATGATTTTATGGGTGTCGACATGGGCATCGTTAATCTCGCCACCACAAACGACGGCGAACGCTACTCCGGTAAGCATCTCAATCGTGTCCGCAACCGGAATCTGCGGTTGCGGCGCAAGCTCCAGAAGAAAGGCACAAAATCGGCAAAACGACTGCTGAAAAAGCGCAGTGGGCGTGAAAAACGCTTTGCACAGGATGTGAACCACTGCATCAGTAAGGCCATTGTGGAAAAGGCTAAACGCACCGGGCACGGCATCGGGTTAGAAGATTTAACCGGCATTCGTGAACGGGTACGGCTTCGTAAGTCGCAGAGAACACAATTGCACAGTTGGAACTTTGCCGATCTGGGGCACAAAATTTTGTACAAGGCATTTCGCAAGGGGGTGCCGGTGCGTCTGGTAGACCCAGCCTATACCTCGCAGCAGTGCTCGTGCTGCGGACACACCGCGAGGCAAAACCGTCCCAACCAGAGTACATTTCAATGCACATCGTGTGGATTCTCTGCCCATGCAGATGTGAACGCGGCGATCAACATTGGTCGCCGGGCGTCAGTCAATGCGCCATACGCAGGCACACTTTCAGTGTGACCTGCAAGCTACCGACTGAAAGTCGGTAGTTGTTGACTCTGAATTTCTCCGAGGGCGATAGCAGCCTTCGCACGCAACGACGCCTGCTCGTTTTGTGTGAGTATGCGAATCAGAAAGGCTTCGGCAGGTCTGCCGAGGGCGCCGAGGTCGGCAATCTGGCGGATCAGGGCCTCCGGGTCACTGGTAATGCGGCTGATGGGGTTACGACGATTGAGCGCCTTGCCCAGTGGTTTGATAGCAAAATGCCCCTGCAAGGCCTGGTGATAGAAGCGGACGATGTCGTTGTCGAGAACGAGCACGCCAAGCGCGACACCGTCCTTCCACACCCGCGTACTGACCTGCTTCCGTGCCCATACCAGCGGAACAGCCGTGCCACGTACTTCGCCGTTGTGCAACAACATTCTGAATGCTAACTTCTCAAGCTGCCTCTGCATACGCAGGAATCGCAATCGTACCAGGGGTGTTAGCCCGGCCTGCTTGCGCTGGTCGGTATAGCGCAGGTAAAGGTCTTTTACGAAATCGCCAAATAGTCGGTCAAGGCTTTCGGGCGCTGTGCCGGTCGTCTGGTACACTGACATCAGCATCGTCAGGTAGAGCGGATTCCGTGCAAGGTGGCGCAGGTTCTGGTTGCGCTCAATTTCTGACCACAGTCGGTCGTTGGCCCACTCGCGTCGCTGCTGGCGGTCGTACAGATAGCGTCTGGTGATGATTTGCTGGATGTTGCGGTTATTGAGTGGCACTACATCCACGCGCTGGAGGCCGCGCAGTCGCATTTTTGCATCATCTTCATAATCACGCACACGGCAGGTTACAACTACAGGTAAGCGCTTGTCTGCACGGATGTAGCGCTCAATGTTCTGAACGCGCTCTTTACGCTTTTCCAGTGGGATTTCGTTCAGTCCATCCAGAAAAAGCCACACCAGCCCCTGGTTGATGTATTGCCGGGCGGTACCGGGCAGCGACCACTGTTCCGTCCACCAGTACTCCAGCAGTTCCTCCACTTTGACCGGGTTTGTGCTGAGGCCGAGGTTGACCCACACCGGGATGTAGTTGTCTTTACTTTCCAACCGCCGGTCAGCCTGCTCCAGAAACAGCTTGCGCAGCGCCATCGACTTACCCGCGCCGGGGTCACCCACAAGCATAAACCGCCTGTCATAGCGGTTGACAGCATCCTGAATGGAAATGGCACTATTCATGGTAGCCAGTTGCGGATCCATATCCGCCTTTGCAGACAGGTTCACAAACAGTTCTTCTTCTCGTTTGTACTTGAGCTTTTGCCCGCGCAGGTAGTTTTCTATGGCTTCGTCTGGCGTACCAGAAATGGTACGGTCTTGGATGTGCAGGTCGCGCTCTGCTATAGGGGTGCGCCGATTGCTATTGATAGCAGATAAACCTGTAATAATAAGGGTGATTATAGTGATTAGCGGCTCGTATTGTGTCGTCTCCATACCGAACACTTCCGCTTCTGAAAACCACAGGCTTGCTGCTGCCAGTGCGATAAGCCCTGAGACAACAGTGAGTGCGTTTCTTCTAATCATCATGTGACTACTTGATATCCCCGACTGGCTCCCAACAACAATAACCTAACATATTAATAACAAATTTCCAACACTTATGGGGAGCATTCGGGTTTTTTCGTGGGGGTTTCTGAGCAAATATTGATCCGGGGGTGACGCCGCGCCGCCAGCCCCAGAAATCCGAGCGTGAGGACGACGTGTAACACCATGCCATTTGCCGCACTGAACTGGCCGCGCAGCAAACATTTCAAGCCGCGCTCTCGCCATGAGATGTGAAAATAGTGTTCACACGACTCGAGAAATTGACATACTCCCCGCGAAATTTGGTAACCCCGGCTTCATACGACTTTGATGACGACGCTGCCGCGCTTGCGGTGTGTCTCGACGTAGCGGTGGGCATCTGCGGTTTCTGTCAGCGAATAGGTTCGATCTATAACGGGCTTGATCTGCCCTGCTTCCAGCATCTCGGCCAGCGTGTTCATTCCGGTAGCATCTTCTTTCGGAGAGCCAGTTATCAGGCGCTTATTCCACGCAGACTGGATCATCTCCATCAATCCGCCAGCGACTGCGACATACAGTCCATCGGGTTTGAGGGCAGGGCTTGCCCCGGCGAAAGCCATCTTGCTAAAAACAGTGTCCACAATCAGGTCATAAGTGCCATGATTTTGTGTGAAGTCCTCATGGGCGTAGTCGATGACGTGATCTGCACCCAACCCACGAACCAGATCGGCATTGCGTGAACTGCACACACCTGTTACCTCTGCACCGAGCGCCTTTGCGATCTGCACAGCGTAAATACCTACGCCACCAGATGCGCCGTTGACGAGTACGTGCTGCCCTGACGTGACCGTGGCACGGTCTTTCAAAAAATAGAGGGCAGTTCCGGCGCCGAATGGAACCGAGGCCGCTTCTTCATAGCTTATCCCCGCTGGAATGATGGCTAACGCTCCATTTGCCTTGCGGGTGACGTACTCCGCATGGGCACCCAACTGTAGCGACCCGATGCCGAACACCCGATCACCGACCTTGAATCGCGTTACATCATCACCCACTGCCACCAATTCCCCGGCTACTTCAGTACCCAGAACAGGTCGTTTCGGTTTTTGCAAACCAAACACCAGACGCGGGAGCAATTTCATGTCATCGGGAACAAAGGTGAACCCACGGATGTTAACGTCGCCGGTTGTCACTGTGGCTGCATGTACCCTGATAAGCACTTCATCGGCTTTTGGCGATGGAATCGCAACATCCTGCACACTCAAAACGTCTGGCGATCCATATTCACTGTAGAGCACTGCTTTCATCGTCTTCATGATTTTTCTTCCTTATACTCTTGTGATTCAGTTTGATTAACGGCCAACAGTTCCAGCCCACTATCACGGATCGTTCGTAGCAGCCCATGCAGGGCAGCCTGGTCAACAAGGGTGCCGACAATGAGCGTTGTGCCGTCTTTGGTGAGTGTCATTACCGTGCCGCTAAAGCGGGTGGCCCGGTGTTGGCTCAGGTGGCCTTTAACGTGAATTTTATAACACCCGGCCTGATCGTTATCATTCATCTTATTCTGGGCAGGCTCCTTCGTTGCTGTGTGATTCATTAACCAGAGGATACGCGCTGAAGATGTGAGGGGGCATCACATGATGATGTGATTTGTCACGGTAATTGAGGAATTAGATCAGATTGAGTTCTGTCGCACGCCGGACAGCGGCCCACCGGCTGTTGATGGCGAGTTTGCTGTAGATGTTCATGGATTGGGTGCGAAACGTATTCAGCGAGGTCACCAGCTCACGGGAAATTTCCGGGTGGGGTGGCTGACCGCCTGTGCGCCAATTTCCTCTGCTGCCATCAGGTGATCTTCTGCCGAGTTCCAATCGCCTGGTGCATATCGACCGCACCTGCTACACCGCCCATGTGGTCATGTGTGCGTTTCTGGATACCCCTGCACCCTACTCTCCTGCATTATTACCATTCAGGCGCGGATAGGGCAGGATTGCAGATGGAGGTGGGCAGTCATCTGCCGGTACATCGCGCCTGTCAAGTTCCCGTAATGCCAGCGACCGGCACACGGTCACATCCAGATAATCCGGATGTTCGGGGTCAGTGTAGCGTGCAAAGTCAATCTCGCGCACCAGTCCACCGTGGGGCAGCATCGTATCCCGGTCAATCTGTGGCTGGTCTTCTACGGTCACGTTAACGTCACCCAGGGCGGCTTCATATACGCCAGTTGCATCTGTGAAGTCTGCCATATAGATATTGGAACCCGTAAACACGGTGTGGGCAATAATGCTATTACGGAAAACCGAGAACGACAGATCGCTGTTGCTCATGTCAGTAAACGCGAGGTTCGCGCCAGAAAAATCCAGCCGGGGCGCGTAGCCGTAAGCGTCAATCATGATGGCGTTTTCGTCCGGGTTATTCATCAGCGCATCAAACGTCGCGTTAGAGACCTCACAGGCAACACCCGAACGCATTATCTCGGCCACAAAGCGTTGATCCAGTGTATCGAGCTGTGCGACGGCGTTCGATCCCTCCAGGGCATCCAGCGGACAGTCGCTGTCGATGTCCCCGATGGCTGTGACCAGTGAGGCATCGCGCACATTCGTGCCAATATTAACACCGGAGATTGTGGCGTAACGCAGGTTCGCGCCCACAAAACTGGCATCTTCCAGTTCAACACCAGTGAGGTTTGCAAACTGCAAATCTGCCCCGTCCAGCGTAGCGCGGCGCAGGTCTGCCCCGGTGAGGTCAGCTTCGTGTAAATTGGCCCCGCGCAGGTCTGCCCCGAACAGATTCGTCCCGCGCAGGCTGCCATCGGTCAGCCAGCCTTCGTCACGCAGCAGGCTAACGGCACGCAGCGCACTGGAGTTATCGCCACTGGCAACTTCGTTGATAAGCTGGTTGCGGTAGCTGTTTCTTTCCGAGCGCCACTCAAAGCTACCAACCACCCCCGCGAAGATGATAGTGGTAATCAGGGCCCCCGCCATTTCTGTACTCAGTCCATGCCAGAAGTCACTATTCAGTGCGCGAACGCTGGCAGGAGACTCATCAACTTGCGGCTCTGATGAGTGGCGTGTTAGCGGTACAAATTCGTAGAATCTCCGGCTTCGCACAAAGTGACTGGTCACATCAATGCGTCTGGTTTCATTCTTGCGTCTTTGTGCATCAAGGTAGATGCGTCTGGCTTCATTCTCGCGCTTCTTCTCATAACGGTATCGTCGGAGAAAGTACGCAATTAATATAATGAGAGATGCCGTTGCAACAACCGTAGCTAGCACTACCAGATTAATCTCCACTTGGTTCTCCTGTGTTTTTTACGGGCGATCTGTCCTAGTCGAGCTAATCCTCCGTCGTCACGACCTGCGCCGGACGCCCCAGCACGGCTACCAGCACATTGACGAGTATCACGACGATGATACTGTAGACGATGATAGCAATGACGGGCGTGTAGAGGTCGGCATACTGCCCGGTGACAATGCCGGTGAACGGAGTCATCAGCACATCGGTGACGGCGAACACAAACTGCACCAGCCCGTTGGCCTCGTTCGCCCCGGACTGTGCCAGCAGTGCCCGCAGCAGCAGCAGCGCGTTCATAATCCCCATAAAAACGTAGAGAAACTGCGAAAAACGGGCGACAAATTGCAGGCGGCCAACCCCGCGTACTTCAACATTGTTCGACATAGTAATTTCTCCCCCGGTGGTGGGTGTGATAGGCATTGCCCGGAGTATAGCGATGTATCGGGCTGCATACAACGACCGTCTTGGGTGTAGATGAAAAGACAGGAGAAATAATTATTGCAGTAGCAACCACTAACGACTATAGCAATCCTAAATCATTTGTAAAAAAAGAGAGCGGAATAAAGATTGAGTAGGATAATTGTTGCTAGTCTTATTTCACACTTTGG
>JBCCQC010000088.1:0-10543 GCA_039024535.1 Chloroflexota bacterium | reverse complement strand
GCTCTTCATCCGTCAGGTTCACCACATACGTTTGCTTGCGTCCCATGAGCGCTGTATCCTCGTTTTTGGATACATTCTACATTTCTTCGAAAACTAAATTGGTCATGCACTACCTCACATCAACCAGTGCTCATGAAATTATGGCACCGGGGCCATACGAAGCCGTCCTCTACCTTGAGCAGGGCGTGAACTACCCGCTGGTAGATGGCCGTTCTGTGCTGCTCACACTGGTTGACCCCTATATATTCGTTTCCGATAGCGATATTGGTACTGGAAAACGTTTCATTTACAATCGCGAGACGCTGCAAGTCGAAGATGTGACGGTTCCCGCGTTCACAGAGATTCGCGCCTCAGAAGATGGTACAAAGCTGAGATATGCGTATTCCACACGCAGCGGAAGAAATGTCCATCATGCCAGCATGAAAGTTGAAGAACTGAATGTGGCTTCGGGCAATGCGCGTATGCTGGTAGAGTTCCACGCTGCTGTGACAGACCAGTACGATGAGCATTACATCCGCTGCGATGCATCTGACTCCGGGGATATATGGCACTGTACAGAAGGGGTATTTGGCGGCCAACTAATCGAAAATGCATGGGTCATGCGTGCAGACGGCACACTCTATACTGTGCCCGTTGACTTTTACTTCCGGGAAGGGGTGGATGGAAATGCTTACTTCATCGCATCGGAAAATTATTTTCTGTGCCGGGATGGATGCGAGGCCGCTATTTATTCCACAGACCTGACGTTGCTGAGTACGTATCAGGTGCCTTCGAGGAATGACATACTTCCGCAAATTGCAGGGGCGGCAGGTCACGATGGTCTCGGTCTATACCATGCCACCGTGATTGATAGCCAGCGTATGTTGTTGCAGGCAAACTTCTTCAACTCGTTTATTCTGTCCTCAAACGGTGAACTATCGCACGTAGGTGGTTCACCCTCTGGACAGGGGGCACCCATCGAGGGCAGGTATTATCTCTTTTTTGATTCGAGTGTAACCCCCTGCCGTGCCAGACTGTGGGACATCCTTGAACAGGTAGTGATTTTCGATAACGGGGCACAATGCGATATGTTCAGTTGGACTGACGGTGGGATTACGATTCATAGTGGCGGAACCTATTCATTCGAAACTGGAAACGTGTACGACGTTTTCTCGCAGATACCCATTAACGTTGAAACGCACGGGCTTGAGCTTGTGCTGTACTCATCCCTTTACAGCGAGATCCCCGGCATTTATCGTTTTATGCCACCGGGTACCAACCAGTTACTGATTGAGGGTGCACAGCCCATCTCACTCCCGAATACGTAAAATCTGCGCAGCGAATCGGGTGCAGTTTTAATTGGCTACACCCGCTGTTACATCGTTTAGTCGAACTGCTTCAGCCAGTCACGCAGTACGTTAAAGAAGCTCTCCTGTTCTTCGATGAATGGATAGTGGGCGCTGTTCTCGAAGATGTGCATGGATGCGTTGGGGATCAGTCTGGCAAGGCGCTCTGTACCGTGATCCGGTGGGGTTACAAAATCGTGCCTGCCAGAAACAACCAGTGTGGGTATCGTCAGTGAGGGTAGTGTTGCCAGTGTGCTGTACTCTGCAAGCATGGCATTGGCTCTGTTCCATGCATGGCTGGAGTAATGTGTTGCCGCATCGAGGGCTTTACCTACTGCTGGATCATAGTTTGTGAAGTAGATCTGAATCAGCGTTGACCATGTTTGCTGCCAATCTTCGTCGCTTTCCATCGGGCGGGTGAAGGCGGCGCTCAGGGCGGCGAGTTGTTCGTCGTTTCCACGGGTCGGCTGTGGTTGATAATCCAGTGCCGGTACGGTGTCAATCAACACCATACCCAGCAGATGCTCCTGAAAACGCACGGCATACTCCTGAGCGATAAAGCCGCCGTATGAGTGCCCGATTGCGATGACTTTTTCGTGCCCCAGATGTTGACGAACGGCATCTGCATCGTTACACAGTACCTCAAAGTTCAGTTGTGCATAATCTTCGGGCTTCTGTGAGCGGCCATTGCCACGATGATCGAAGTAGATGACGCTGTAGTGGTCGGTCAGTGTGTCAAAGTAGGGGGTGAGGTAGGTGTGGTCAAGCCCGAGGCCACCATGAAACATGAGTATCGGGATACCTTCGCCCTTTGCTTCTATAAAGAGTTGTACCTGCTCAAGTTGCGTCAGTGCCATCATGAAACTCCGTTCTATGAAAAATCAACATATGAGTGACCTGTCATCCTACAACAGGCAGTGTCATGCCGAATGTGCTGCCTTTGCCTACCTTGCTGCGCATGTAGACGCCGCCGCCGTGCGCTTCTACCACAGATTTTACGATTGCCAGGCCGAGGCCGCTGCCGCGTGCGGTGTTGTTGTCTTTCACGCGGTAGAACCGTTCGAACAGCCGGGACTGCACATCGAGCGGGATGCCGGGGCCGTTATCGATGGCTTCGACATGTACAAAATGTTCTTTCTGGAACGTCCGCACGATAATGTGACCTCCATCGGGGCTGTACTTGATGGCATTGCCGACGTAGTTCGTGAGCGCACGGCTGATGTAGTGTGCGTCTGCCATGATGTGCCCCGGCTGCCCCTGAATATCGAGCTGGAGGGTCTGGTTGCGCTCTTCCAGCAGGGGTTTGCTCTGCCGGCATACCTCGTGGATGATGGTTACGATGTCGATGGCTTCCATTTTGAACTGGTAGCCGTTTTCGATGCGTTCGAGGTGCAGCAGGTCATCCAGCAGGCGCTGCATCCGGTCTACCCCGCTGAGGGCGAGGTCAATTACTTCGAGGGCCAGTTCGTCGGTTGTAATGCTCTGGAGGGTGCCGAGGGAGGTCATGGTTACGCCCAGTGGGTTGCGCATGTCGTGGGCAGCCGCCTGGATGAACTCGGCACGCATGGCTTCGGCTTCGCGCAGGTGGGTTACATCCTGGAGGACGATTACCCAGCCATCCTGTGCGGTGGGGTCAAGCGTGTTGTCTCCTTCCCACACGGGGGAAACGCGGATGAGCAGCGCGTGGTGATCTGGTGTGAGTACCTCGAATGCCTTTTCTGGCGATTCATCACGCGAGGAAAGCGCGACCCGCAGTGGATCCAGCAGGGCCGGGGGAATGGGGGCATCGCGCAGGCGTTTTCGCTCTACATCTGCTGCTGTGATGGTTAGCAGGCGCTCTGCGGAAGGGTTTACCATGCGGATGACGCCGTTCTGGTCTGTGGTGATGATGCCATCTGCGGTGGACTGGAGGATAGCGGTCAGGCGGTTTTCGTTTTCCACGCTTTTCTGGTACAGGCGGGCATTATCCAGCGCTACCCCGACTGTATCTGCAACGGCACGCAGTAAATCTGCCACGTCGTCGCCAAAAGCGTACTGCCGCTGGCTCATGATGCTGAGAATGCCGATAATTTGCCCACGGGCGTGCATGGGGGCCATTGCAATTGACCGGAACGGTTCTTCTTTGAAGCGGGCTACCGCGAGATCTTTTGTCTCGTCCAGATTGTTTTCTACCAGTACGCGGTCGCTGGCAATCACATGGCCGGACATGCCCTTGCCTGCCGGGATGCGCATGGGCTTCTGCTCTACGAAGTCATGTTCCCAGCCAAGCTGTGCCCGCAGTACCACCTCGTTCGTTACTTCATCTATCAGGCTGATGCCGCCAGCCTCGGCTTTGACGACGCGCGTGACGACTTCCAGTGCCCGGTTCAGGGTGCGATCCAGCTCCAGTGACTGGCTGACGGTGTTGGCAACCTCATTGATGGCTGTCATCCGGTCAATGTGCCCCTGTACTTCCTGAGTCTGGCGTTTGACCTCCTCAGTTAGCAGTTGGTTTTCCAGTATCAGGTTTTTCATCTCTGGCATCAGGTGCCCCGCGCATTTTTACTATTTTTACAAGTTTAGTGGGGGATGGAGTTTTATTCAAGCGCCTCGCGGGATGCGGTGGCCTGCGGTACTATGAATGAAATGATGCTTACGGAAAGTGAAATAGTGCTATGACATTTAATGTAGAGACCATCCGCAAACAGTTTCCTTCTATCCATAAAAACAAAGCTGTTTTCTTCGATAACCCTGCCGGGACGCAGGTGCCAGAGATTGTGATGAGCGCTGTGCAGGACTATTACATGTATGCCAACGCCAACAGCGGCGGGGCGTTTGTTACCAGCCGCCGCAGTGACGAGCTAACACGACGGGCACGGATGTTAGTTGCCGATATGCTGAACGCGCCGGACAGGAACGAAATCGTTTTTGGCCCTAACATGACCACGCTGAATTTCGGCCTCAGCCGTGCGATTGCGAAAACGCTGCGCCCTGACGACGAAATTATACTGACGCGCATGGATCACGATGCGAATGTGTCCCCGTGGCTGACGATTGCCGATGATCTTGATTTGATGGTGCGCTGGGTAGACATCAACGACGAGGACGGCACGCTGAATATGGACAGCCTTGCTGATGCCCTTAACGACCGCACGCGCATTGTTGCAACCGTTCATGCTTCGAATGCACTGGGCACCATTAACCCGGTAGCGAAAATCGCAGAGATGGCGCACAGCGTGGGAGCCTATCATGTGGTTGATGCGGTGCAGAGTGCGCCGCACCTGCCTGTAGATGTACAGGCCATTGGCTGCGACTTCCTGTTGTGTTCGGCTTATAAGTTCTTCGGGCCACACATCGGTGTAATGTGGGGCAAATATGAACATCTGGCAGAACTCCCGGCGTATAAGGTGCGCCCGGCGAAGGATAAGCCCCCGCACCGCTGGGAAACCGGGACGAAAAGTTTTGAAACCATCCATGCGACGGCCCAGGCGGTGGAGCACCTGCGCAAAATTGGCGTGGAGCACGGTATTGACTATGCCGACGAGTTCGCGCATATGGGCGGCAACCGCACAGAGATTCATGCCGGGATGCGGGCATTGCAGGCTTATGAGCGTGGACTGGTCGCACACCTGATACAGACGTTGAACGCCTTCGACACGATAAAAATCTATGGCATCACCGACCCGGAGCAGTTCGACAACCGCGTCCCGACTGTGATTTTCACGATGAAGGGCTACGACTCACGGTATGTTGCGGAGCATCTGGCGCAGTATGGTATTTATGTGTGGGATGGGCACTACTACGCGATTGAAGTGATGGACAATTTCGATCATCTGGAGGATGGCATGGTGCGGGTAGGGCTGGCACATTACAACACGTTTGAGGAAATCGATCGGCTGGGCGCTGCGCTGGGGGATCTGTAGTCACACGGGCGAGGTGTAGCTCTCGCCCGATGTGGCGTGCGGGTTACTCTTCGTCGTCCAGCAGGCGGCGTAGTTCATCTTCCCAGACGGTGGAAATCGGCTCGAACACCACTTCGTCGTAGTCGTCGGCGAGGTCTTTGAAGAATTTGCGGATGTTAAGCTGTGGGTATTGCTCGTCCATCTCGGTGATTTTCTCGTCCAGCGACATGTTCAGTTTTGCTGTTTTGTCTTCGAGATCGGCCAGATCAATGTTCAGTTGCAGCATGTGTTTTACGCGGCGCATTACGCCCAACCACGCGCGGAAGTCATTTTCGATCTGGAAGCCGTTTGCCCCCTGCATCAGATGCGAGAAGTCATATGTGGGCGCAAACGCATAAAACCCGACGTATTCCATATCGGCATCGGCGGCTTTTTTGCAGATGTAAGAGCCAATGGCGGCGCCGCCGTGGTAGCTGGTCAGTTCCACGGAAAGCTCGTCCAGTTCGGCCTTCAGGCTGCGCTTGCTGTAACTACAGGAAACCGGGCGTTCTTTGTCGTAGGGGACTTCTGCATAGACGCCGCCAAACGAGATAATGCGCTTCACGTTCAGTTGTTCTGCTGCTTCGAGGAACAGCTTTACATAGCGCTCCACGTCGAGGTGCGGCTCGTCGCCAAGGAAGTACACCACGCCCTTATCGCCGATTTTCGCGTAATACAGTTCGTTTTTGCGTTCCTCCAGTGCCTCCGGGAAGCCGTCTTCGAACTGCACGACCGGGCGCACAAGGTCGTGCGTGGCGGGGATTTGAAACAGGTAGAAGCCGTCGCCGCTGATTTCGCCAATTTTTTTTGCGTCTGTTTCTTGCAGCAGGTAGCGCGGTAGCATGGACGACATGGAACCGGCATCGGCCCACTGCCGCCAGCCCGCAATCATATACAATTCGTCGTCGTCTGGTTTATCCCAGATGTTGATGGCATCCGACATGGTTTGCCCTTTGATTCATATACAACAGGAATGTTCAGTATAGCCGATGAACGTTTGCGGATGGGTTAAGTGCGGATAATCATGCGGAATTCCAATGTTCCGGATTCAGCGCACGCCCTCTTTTAGCAGTGCGGCGGCAAGCTGTGAACTGACCAGTTCCAGCATGAGTACATTTTCCTGGGTGATTGACCCCGGAATTTCGCGGCAGGCCACCAGCACACCATAGCGCACCCCGCTGATGTTGATGGGCACGCACGCCACTGCCCCCAGCCGGCCCTTTGCTACCAGTGGATGGTTCGGGGTGTCTTCTGGTGCGGCTACACGGCTTTGCCCGGTTTGCGCTACCCAGCCCATCAGGTCATCGGTGGTGGCTGCTTTTGGTGCGACAGAACGAATGGGGCGTGTGCCTTCGTGGGCTTTAAGGCTGAGCGCAATGGGGTTTTCTCTGTCCTGTTTGTAGCAGGCCACATAGTCGTAGTTCATCTCGCTGCACGCTGCTGCTGCTGCCTGAAGTTTACCGGTTTCTCCGACGGCATCGCGCAGCTTTTTGGCGAATGTTCGCACAGCAGGCAGGCTATCGGCACGGAGGGTTTCCAGTTGCCGGTCGCTCATCAGGCGCTGGATGCGCCGGGCGAGGTCGTCATCTTCGAAGGGGTCTGTGCTGATGTCATCGGCCTGGCCGGGGATGGCAAAGTCGGCTTCTTCGTCTACCAGCACAATCAGCAGGCGGGGATAGCCGCCGCGCAGGTCGTTGATGAGTTCGGTTGCGCCGGGGATGTCTTGGCTGAGCACCAGAATATCGGTCTGGTGGTCTTTATTTGCCAGGTCGCCCATCAAATCGTCCAGTTCGGATACAATGCGTACCCGGAACTCGTCGTGCTGGCGCATATTTTTGAAGTAACGGCCTGCGTCTTGCTGTGGAACCGCAACAAGGATGTCGATTGTTCTCGCCATGATGGTCTGCCTCTGCTCTGTGATCTGCGGAAGTTGTGCGTAGTGTACCGCAGCGAACGAACACAGACTATACTTCGCTGCGGGCCTGGAATTGTGCAGCGGCGAGGATGAGGGCGAGAAGCTGGCGCATACCGTCTTTTACCGGGCCAGTTTCGATGTACTCATCGGTGCGGTGGGCGTTGCCGCCGCGTGTGATGCCCACGGTTACGGTCGGGCAGCCGTCAGAGAGTGGGATGTTGCCGTCGGTGCTGCCTACCTGTAGTGTGCCCCGCACGCCGTTTTCTTCCAGTGCAGCCATGGCCCCCTGGATGAGTGGGTGAGTGGTGGCAATCTGCCCGGAGGGGCGGTCGCCAACGAGGTTGATGTCGAAGCTGAGCTGGTCAGTTGTGTGGTCGGCAACCAGTTCACGGACGGTCGCTTCCAGTTCCATCAACTGCTCGGTGTCCTCAGAGCGTAAATCCAGCCAGATGCTGGCCTGTGTAGCAATGGAGTTGATGCTGTGGCCGCCTTCGATGATGCCGATGTTGAAGGTGGTGCGCGGGTTATCTGGCGGGTTAAGCTGTGTTATTGCTGCGCTGAGGTTCACGATAGCGTGGATAGCACTGGGTTTGCCGAAGTGCAGCCAGCTATGGCCGCCATCGGCATGGGCTGTGATGTGCAGCCGCCGCACAGCAATCCCGGCGCGGTACACATAACCGTAGGCCAGCCCCTCTACGTTGATGACTGCCCCGATTTTTGTTTTCAGGGTCTCGTAGGCCATTCGTGCGCCATCAAGGTTGCCGAGGCCTTCTTCGCGGCTGGTGGCTACGAACCAGATGTCGCAGGACGGTGTGATTTCCCGCTCTAGCAGCGTGCGCACCACGCCCAGCAAGCCGGCTACGCCGATGCTGTTATCGCCAAGGCCGGGGCCGTGGATGGTGCCGTTGTTGCGCTGTATGGTCAGGTCGGTTGCTGATGGGAAAACGGTATCGGTGTGGGCCATAACCATCACACCGGGGACGCCACGCTTTTCTCCCGGTAGCAGCCCGAACACATTAAACATGTCATCCGTGGCGACGTCCTGCAGGCCCAGCGCGGTAAACTGCTGCTCCACGTAGGTGGCCCGGTTGCCCTCTGCAAAAGTGGGTGCCGGGATTTGCTGGATGAGAATGCTTTCCTCGATGACGTGGTCAGCAATTTTCTTAAAGGGGTGTGGCTCACGGGCATGTTGCCGGACGAGATCTCTCATGGATTTTCTTCGATGATTTAAAAGTGGTAAACGCATTCGTGTAGTTTACCATTAAATTCAGGCAAACAAAAAGCCGACCGCTTCCGGGTCGGTTTTTGCTTCGCACGTTCTTAGTTACTGCTCATGCGCGGGGCAGTGGCGTGCGTGGTGCGTCAGGCCTGTGCTTCGAGGGCGGCAAGCTGCTTCATGAGGCGGCTTTTGCGGCGGGCGGCGTTGCGCTTGTGGATGACGCCCCGGCTGGCGGCGCGGTCGAGATCACGAATCGCCTCACGGGTGGCGGTCTTCGCTGCTTCGAGGTCGCTGCCGTTTTCGATTTCCATGCGGGCCTTCTTGACGAAGGTGCGGGCACGGTTGCGGTAGGTACGGTTATAAGCGCGGCGCTTTTCTGTCTGGCGGATGCGCTTGAGTGCGGATTGATGGTTTGCCATAGTTTCTGTTTTCACGGCTGGCTGCACGCGCAGCGGTACGCCGCTTTACTCCCTGTTGAATACTGGTTGGATAACACAAGAAAGCCCCCCATATGGCGGGAGGCTACACGATATGTTACTGAACCTGACTGTTGTTGTCCAGATTAAAGTACAAGCTGTGCGATGAGCGCAGCCAGTGCCAGCACATTGAGGATGCCCATTACCACGACCACGGCCACTGGCGTGCCACCCCCGCTTACTTTTTCATTGGAGCCGGGGAAGCGGGTTGGCTTGATGCTCGGCGGTATCATAGCCAGCGGGTCGTCCTCAAACTCATCATCGAAGGGGTCGTTGTAACTGCCGTAACTGCTCTCATAGCCGTCGTCGTCATAGTCATCGTCGTAGCTGTCGTCATCGGCAAAGCTGCCCGCTGTAAATCCGTCATCGTAGGGTGCTACGTCGTCGTCGTCATCATCGTAGCTGTCGTCATCAGCCGGGTCATCATCGTAGAGGCTGTCTTCCCGCAGGGCGGCGAATCCATCATCTACTGGTGCTTCTGCAACGGGGGGAGGCTTTGCGGTGGGGGGGGGAGGTGGTGTGGCTGCCGGGGCATCGAACTCAAATTCGCTGCTGAAGGGGCCACCGGCATCGAACCCGCTGCTGCTGTCGCCCACGTCGAACCCGCTATCGCCGAAGGCACTGCCGAAGGGGTCGTCGTCAATGGTTGCGTCTGCTGCTGCACCTGCTGATGTGGCTGCACTGCCAAAAATGTCCTCGGCAACGCTGGTAGACTGACCGCGATCCAGTTCGTTAATCATCTGTTTTGCGGTGGCGTTGTCTGCGTCCAGCACCAGCACATTTTCCAGGCAGATGCGCATTTCCTCTTCGGTTTCCACGGCAGAGGCCAGCCATAGCCAGGCATCTGGATTTTGCTCGTCCACTTCTGTGGCCTGGAGCAGCAGGCCCTGTGCTTCTTCTTTGCGGCCTTCGTTGAGGGCGCGTTTGCCCTGTTCAATCAGCGATGTGGCGTCTGCCATAGGGGGTGCCTCCGGTGAGTTTGCGCATTGAGATTATGATACCATGAAGAAAATGACGGCACAAAATCACTTTTCCCGCTCACGTAGCCACTTATCGCGGTTGGCGGCGCGTGCAATCTTCCCGCTGGATGTTTTAATCAGCCATTTTTCGTCTACCAGCGTGACGTAACTCACACTGACGGTGCTCTGTGCGGCCACCTGCTGCCGGATGGCTTTTTTCACGGTGTCTGTGTCGTGGTCGGGTAGCATTTCTGCCACTACGGCGAGTATTTCTGTGCCTTCGCGCTCGTCCGGCACACCGAACACCACAGCACGCCCCGGTTTTATCCCCGGCACGGTGTTTACGATGGCTTCGATGTCCTGCGGGTAGACGTTTTTGCCAGCGTTGATAATCAGATCCTTCTTGCGCCCGATGATGTATACCTCGCCATCGGCCATGTAGCCCATGTCACCGGTCATGTACCAGCCGTCGGGCGTGAACGGGTTTAAATCCGGGCGTTTGTAGTATTCGGTGAGCATGTAGTGGCTTTTCACGGCCAGTTCACCCACATGCCGTTCGGGTAATTCAGTGCCGCTGTTGTCCAGTACGCGCACCTGTGTTCCGGGGATGGGTTTGCCACAGGAGACAACGAATGTAACATCCGGGTTTTTATCACCTGTTAACCACTGATCGGCCAGTCTGGTTAGTTTAGCCTCTTTCCGTTCTTCCAATATGCGCTGGCTGATGTG
>JBCCQC010000087.1:0-10640 GCA_039024535.1 Chloroflexota bacterium | reverse complement strand
TCACTGCGTGGCGACCTACAGGAATTGTTTGCGATTTCTGCTGCGGTTATCGGTGGAACCCTGCTCACAGGTGGGTATGGTTCGGTTATCGGTGGTGCGCTGGGTGCGCTTATTTACGGCATGGTACGTTTTGGCGTTCCTGCCGCCGGTATTGACTCTGAACTGTTCCGGGTAGTGCTGGGTGCGCTGATTATCATCGCGGTACTCGTCAACAATTTCGTTCGCAAGCAGGCCCTCGGAGCACGCTGATTATGACCACGCCCGTCATCGAAGTCAAAGAAATCTCAAAGTATTTTGGCAGTGTGATCGCGCTCAGCAACGTGAGTATGGCCGTGAACCCCGGCGAGGTGATGTGCCTGCTGGGGGACAATGGCGCTGGCAAGTCCACGCTTATTAAAACGCTCTCTGGCGTGCATAAGCCAAGTTCCGGGCAGTACCTGGTGGAGGGTAAGCCGGTAGACTTTAACTCTCCGCGTGATGCGCTGGATCATGGCATCGCCACGGTATACCAGGACCTGGCGATGGTGTCTTTGATGAGCATCAGCCGCAATTTCTTCCTCGGCAGTGAGCCGCAAAAAGGCTTCTGGCCCTTCCGTCGCTTCGATATCGACACGGCCAATGCGATTGCCCGCGAAGAGATGGCTAAAATGGGTATCGACATTCGTGACACGGAACAGCCGGTAGGGACGCTTTCTGGCGGTGAGCGCCAGTCTGTGGCGATTGCCCGTGCGGTGTACTTTGGCGCAAAACTGCTCATTCTTGACGAGCCGACATCGGCACTGGGTGTGAAGCAGGCCGGTACCGTGTTGCGTTACATCGCGCAGGCCCGTGTGCGTGGTATTGCTGTGATCTTCATCACGCACAACCCGCACCACGCCTACCCCATTGGCGATAAGTTCACTATTCTTAAGCGTGGCAAAACACTCGGCACATTCACCAAACAGGAACTTGCCCGTGAAGAAATGATCCGCATGATGTCTGGCGGTGATGAACTGGAGAAGCTGGAACACGAACTGCGCGAGTTTACCTCGGATGGGGCTGTAGCTGCCCTGTCGAAAGAAATCCACGACGAGAAAGAGGACGAAGACCGCCTCGCCCCCCTCAAGCCAGAGGTGATGAAGCGCAGCGCGGAAATCGAAGAGGAATAAGCACCATATGGGAGGGCACAGGGATGTGCCTTCCTGTATAAAACCTGCGTTAGATTCAGGCCAACGAGTCTGATACGCTCCCGCTCACTGTTGACAGCCATGCGGTGCCCCTCTACTATACATAACGACAGCGGAGCTTATCGGTTTCGGTGTGCATTCGGCTCTGCGAACTTCGTCTTCCCGAACCGTGTCAGAACCTAGCGGTAGCAGCACTAAGGTTAGGTCGGGGTGTTGTAGATGTCCGGGTGCGCACCCGAGTTGATAATCTTCGCTGTTTCGTTTACTCTATGGCTATGCACAAGCATGGCTTTCAAGAGGCAGGCGTCACGCTTGCAAAACGCCCCTCCCCACTAAGGCGCATCACACCCCGGCAGGCAGTTCTGGCACTGGCGATGATGGCAACCTTCGCAGTGATTGGATCATTCCTTGTATTTGTATATCTCCATAACCTGATGCAAACCACGGCTACGACCGTTGTTGTGGGCAATGATGTGCGCCAGGTCAATACCCGTGCCGTCAGCGTCAATGAGTTGCTGGAAAGCATGGCGATTGAACTGGAAGACGGCGACGTGATTTCCATCAGCAAAGATGCCCCTATTATTGAGGATCTCGTCATTCATGTAGAGCGTGCCCGCCCGGTAACAATCCACATAGACGGCCAGCGTACCACCGTGCGGACAACGCTCACCAATCCGGCAGATATTTTGCTGAGCGAGGGCATCACAGTGGCGGCGGACGACCGCATTTTCCTCGATGGCACGCAGGTTGCCGCTGCCGATATGCTGACGTGGGAACTGCCCGTCAATCAGATTCGCATCCGCCGTTCGGTACAGGTGACGATTGTGGATGGTGAACGTCAGATGGAGGTGCGTACTGCCGGTGAAAGCGTCCGCGATGCACTGTACGAGGCCAATGTAACGCTGTACCTTGCAGATGCCGTAGAGCCGGACATGAATGACCCTATTGACCGTGACATGACCATCAAGATTGATCGGTCAGTACCGGCAAAAGTGATTGCTGACGGCGTGACTATCGACACCCGCACGCGAGGCGAAACCGTGGCCGATTTACTGGTTGATGCTGATGTTGCGTTAATGGGCCTCGACTATAGTATCCCGGCAGAAGCAGTCGCCGTGCGCCCCGGCATGACGGTTCGGGTGATCCGCGTGGCAGAAGAAGTCATCAGCGAGACGGAAATCATCCCGTTTGATGAAATACGCCAGCCAGACCCGGAACTGGAACTTGACCGGGCACAGGTCGTGCAGGATGGCACGAACGGTATCCTGCGAAAAGACATCCGCATCCGCTACGAAAATGGCATTTCCGTCAGCCGCACAGAAGAAGGCACCACCGTTATACAGGAACCACAGGATCGTATCAGCGCTTATGGCACGAAAATTGTGCTGCGCAGCATCGATACTGAACAGGGGCCGCGCGAATACTGGCGAGTGGTGCGGCTGTATACCAGCAGCTACCACCCGGCGGCCATCGGCGGGGATAACATCACGGCCACCGGGCGCCTGCTGACGAGGGGTGTGGTGGGCGTAGACCCGACGTTTATTCCCTATGGCAGTGAACTGTTTGTGCCGGGGTATGGCGTGGGCATAGCGGCAGATACCGGCGCCCCACGCGATACAAAACTGTGGGTTGAACTGGGCTATGACGACGAAAATCACGTGCTCTGGACACAATACACCGATGTGTATTTCCTCACCCCTATACCGGATAGCATCCAGTACGTTCTGCCAGATTGAGCCATTTGCTATAGTGCAGGAACACCCCATATGCCGATTTCACCGGGGCCGACCGGCACAGCAATGTATTTTCCATCCGGTGCAAACGCAATCGGAGGAGGAAAATTACCGCCATAGTAACCAATTGCAACGAGTCTTTCCCCGCTCTCAAAATCGGCCAGCCAGATTTCTCCATCGTAAACAATAGTAATCAGATCACCGGATGTATTGAATGTGAAGGGACTGCCATCAATACCAACAGGCACAGCAATATCTGGGCGTTCAAGGTCAATCATACTATAGGGCTGATTTGAGCTGTTGGGCCTTACAAATACAGCATTCAATCCGGGATGCTGAAACACATAAGGGCTATCCAGTGATAAGACGGGCATGTTTCTCTCTGTATCCCATACCACTGTCTCACCCCCAGATACAATCAACGGGTTGCTCTGCGTAAATTCAAGGTTTCTGACTGCATATCCGGGCAGTGTAACGAGCATTTCATCCGTTTTAGCTTTCCAGACACGTGTGTGTTTCTCATCCCATCCGGCAGCAGCATAGAGTTTGCCATCCTGGTTGAAAGTAATGACTTCAATGTCGTCATTCCCCTCTCTGAAGAGAAGTGTGTTTTCGTCAGTGTTCAGGTTCCAGTGATTCAGCGTGGCAAAGTTCGCATGGTCGGTTAAATCCCAGCCACCATAGAGGAGGTAATTACCGTTCGGGTGTATGGAAAAAGAAGTGGCATAATCCGTTGGCAGCAGCAGTTCTTTTAACATACTACCCGTCTCGATGTCCCATAAACTGATTACTCCCGCTAATGAGAAAAGGGTTCTATCTGACGGGTGAAATGTGAGCTGACTGATAGTATTCTCGCTATCATGCGTAAGCAAAGCTATCTGCTGTATGCGCTCGACATTGTCAGCCGTAATTGGTTCATATTCACTGATTTGAGCGTGAAGCTGTGCAGGTGGCTCTACTAACAGCAAGAATAGCAAGAGATAGGAAATAGACTTCATGTAGATTTGCCTTTCCAGAATTATGGCAGCCACATTTCGGTAAACGCCACACTATCCACCCACTCGCCGTTGACTGAAATTTCCCAGTGCAGGTGGGGGCCGTTGCTGCGCCCGGTATTGCCCGTTACGCCGATAATCTGCCCATAGTTGACGGTTTGCCCCGGCGAAACGTGAATCTGTGAGAGGTGTGCATAGGCGCTGAATACCCCGAACCCGTGATCGATCACCACACAGTTGCCGCGTATATCCAGCGGCCCGGCAAACGCAACACGCCCGCTGGCGCTCGCCTTGATAGGGGTTCCCGGTGCGGCACGCAAGTCCCAGCCGGTGTGCCGGGTTTGCGTATTCTGGTTCAATGTGCGGAAGGCCCCGAACGGCGACGTAATCTCGGCATCAATAGGCTGCTGGAACCCGGCATCGTCCCACAGGCGCACGTCGGACGACCGCTCGAACACGCTGCTAAGGCGGGCATACTCGTTGCGCTCAACTTCTGGTGCGGTGAGGTAAGCACGCTCTGGCGGTACAGAAAACGCCTGCCGGATGAACCCGCCGCCGGTGACGTTAACCATTGCGTCCAGTGTGCCGCGTGTGCCATCGGCATACAGCACAGAAACCGTCAGCGGGTAATCGCGTGGTACCACATCCAGCCCGATAGGTACCAGCACATACAGGCCATCTTCTGCACTGTAAAAGTCCGTTACCCGGCCCAGAAAGCGCATCCGCGCCCCGGTCACATCGCCTGCCGGGATGTGTGCCACACCAGCACTGCCCTGTGGCAGCACGTTAAAGTACAGCGCCAGTGTCGCACGGCCATCGGTGGCGGTGATGATGGGTGCAGGGCGCGGGATGGGTGTGGCCGTCGGTGTGGGTGGCAGTTCCGTCTGTGCAAACAGCGGCGTAACCGCCAGCAGTGCCAGCGCCCCCAGCAATAAAAATCGCACTGCGATTGTGGTTCGTTCAGTCATGGCAATTCAACAGGACTATTTGCATTGCGGCCTATTCTACGGTGTTTCCGTCGGGGCGGGCACCGGCGTTGGTAATTCGTCGGGTGGCAGGAAGCGGATCGTTTCCAGAATAGTCTGGATTTGCCTGCGTGCAGTGCGCTCACTCTCGGTGATGCCTGCCGGGTCAATCGGCTCGATATAGGCGTAGAACAGGTAGTTGAGGTTGAACTGCCGCGTGCCGACAAACCAGCCACGTGTATCCTGCAACTCCGGGCAGTCCACAGCAGACCACTCCGTGCCCACACCCGTAAACTCACCGATCTGGTAATTACGTTCAAGATCCGTGCCCACGTTGCAGCCCTGTTCCACCACTGCCAGCCGCAGCAGCCGCAGCCCATCCACGCGCAGGTTCGGCGTGGGGGTCGCAATCCCTGCCTGCGCCTCGAACGGATTGCCGGTGGTAATGTTCGGGAAGCCCCACAGCAACACGATATTACCTGTGCCGCCATCTACCGGGCCTTTCCACAGTGTAAACGGCACAGCGCGTACTGCGTCAATATCGCGCAGCAGCAGCGTATCACTCATAGATTGCGTCCACCCCTCCGGCAGCGCAATTTCTATGGGCACGCCAACCGACTGCTGTGTGGTGGGGAAAAGCTGGAGGTCTTCGGTGGCTTCGGCCTGTGGTATCAGTTGCTCGTCGTCAGGTAGTGTAAGAGGTTCACCGCTTTCCACACGCTCGATAATCTGGTCGGCAATGGTGTTCAGGCTGATGACATCGTTAAGCACGTAGTTGCCGTTTACCAGAATGGTAGGCGTGCCCGTGTAGCTTTCCAGTTCAAGTGCTTCCTCAGATGCAATACGGAGCACCTCGTTGGCGCCATCGCCCAGCACACAGCTATTCCACACCTCCCGATCCAGCCCCAGTTCGTCTACCAGATCAATTAACGCCGCCCCGCTGAACACATCGCCAGTGCCCTGTTGCAGCGTATACAGCCGCTCATGATATTGCCAGAACGCGCCCTGTTCCCCGGCGCACAGGGCCGCCCGTGCCGCCCCGCTGCCGTTGGGAATGCTGCCCGTGCTACTGAGCGGAATAAATGTATAGGCCATCTCGCCTGCTTCAATGCGGGGCAGCAGTTCAGTAAAAATATCGCGGTGGGCGGCACCACTGGCCGGGCTATCGTAGCTGCCGAACTCCCGAACCTGTACCGGGGCATCTGCCGTGCCCAGCATCGGGTATCCTTCTGCGCTGGTGCCTGTGGGGATGCGGTTGGCGTAGGTGGTTTCTACACTGGCGGGTGTGGTGGATGGCACGAGTGTGAACGTGGGCTGTGCGGGTAGTTCTTCGACCGGCAGCGCACTGTCACACGCCGCCAGCAGTATTGCAATCAACACGAAATAATATCGTCGCATGGAAGTCTCATCTATCAACAGCAAAAAAAGCCTCTGCTAAGGCTACAGAGGCTTTGATGTCGTCGCAAGTCGTTTTCGTGGTGAATTCTAGTCGGATTGCGTCCACCAGTCGTGGCTGCGGGTGTAATCGCGGTCGTCCAGCTTATCGTGCTTGACGATGTACAGTTCGTAGATGGCCGCACCCACCCCGAAGATCACAACGACCGATAGAAACGCTATCACAACATACCCGATGAGAGCTACCATAACAGAAAGTCCATTCCCCTTATTTACAGCGTGCTTCTATCATAGCGTGGGAACCGGTCTTCTACGTTGCAAATATATTAAATTTACGTTGATTGCGGATAGAATTTCCTAACGCTGGCTGAAAAACGCATCAATGGACTGTTCATTGATGGTGACGACAGCCTGATTGACAGCGGCATCGTCCAGTATCGTTTGCTCAATCTGACCGCGCAGCAGCGGGATTTCACAGACGCCAGCAAAGGTCATGTTCCCACTCAGGGCCACGGTTGCAATCCCGGTGTCAATGCGTACATCATCCACCACCATATCCGATGTCACCAGCGGATTGATGTAGTCGTCCACGGTACGCTCTGTGATGGCAAATAATCCTTCCAGTGCGGCCCGAACACGATTTTCAGGTGTATCTGCCCCGTAAACAGTGGTGGGCACGGGCACCAGCATATTGCCACACCCGGCAGGGATGCCCCCCACGCGCCCATCGGGGACTTCCAGCACAAGGTAAATATCTACGGTTTCTGGCGCGGCCAGTATGCGCGAACTGGTATCGGCTGTGGGGGCCGTGTTGATTGCATCGCTGCGCACGATCTGTGCGGGGGCACCTTCCCCTGGCACGGCCAGCACCTGCTCCACCTCAATATAGCGCGGGTCTACCAGACAATTGGCTTCCTGGAGGGTTTCCACATCGCTGTCATAGTCCTGTGCTATGGCAAACAGGCTATCGCCACGCTGAACGGTGTAGGTCGTCCAGCCGACGGGCAGCGGGCAGTCCGGGTTGCTCAGGTTAGCGGTCACACGGGCCTGCTGTGTGCTATTGGTGATTCCACTGGTTTGCACGTCCGCGTTGATGATGTCAATCGGGGTAGCGGTTTGCCCGGCGGGTAGCTGCGGCACACTGCTGATGGGCGTGCGGGTGGGCGGGTTACGGACGATGGCGGCTTCGGTGACAATGCTTTCGTCCGGTGTGGGGGTGGGGGCCGGTGCAGCAGTCAGCGAACAGGCGATCACGGACAGCGACAGGGCACAGACGGCAAATAAACGCATAACAACTTGATCCTGTGGAACTCACGAACGGGCACACACCTATTGTAGAGGTTCTGCAACCGGTATGCACCCGCCGTGCCCTGCGTTTTCAGTACGGTTAGCCCACTGTGGCTACGGTTGCTCCACAACGACGATAACCGGGCCAGCACCCGTCAGCGGCGCACCGTCGCTATCGTAGGCAAAGGCCGCCACGCGCATCAGTTCATACTCTGCGGGGGTAGTAAACTCCGTCTGGAAACCATCGGAGCCATCGGCGTCTTCAGCCTGTGTCAGGCAGTCCGGGTTTTCACTATCGACCTCCGGGCAGCTCAGGAAGAACTGCACCGTGGCAAAGTCATCCCCCGGTTCGTCATAGGACACAACGAATGTTTCCCCGGCAGTGGCACTGTAGCAGTCATCGCCGAGCTGTTCCGTATTTTCAAGAGTCAGCGGCATAGACGGCGCACCCAGGACTTCCTCAGTACACAGCGGGTTCACGCTGGTCGTCTGGCTGATCGGTTCGTTCTGGACGCTGCCGCCACATGCACTGACGAGCAGTATCACAAGCAGCATCACGGGGATCATACGCATAAATACAGACCTTTCTGTATGAGTTTTCACAGCTACCCATCATACCGTTCGTAACGGAACAATGCACTATGACGTTTCGTCTATTGTCCCCGCGCCAGTGATGTCGTAGTCCGGGTTGGCGGCCTGTGCCCCGCGCCCCGTCCCCGGTAGCACCGGCACACTGTTGATGTCGCCCTGCACGGGTTCGGTTAATGGCGCGAATATCCACCCCGGTGTATCTTTAAAGACCACCTGATACCACGAGCCGAACTCCGAGCGCCCGGTGACGACCATGACATCCCCCCAGTTGATGCGCCCGATCTGCGCGGATTCTATGTTGGGTTCTGCCCGCAGCCGTATCCCGGAAACAGAGCGGACGACAACATCTGTGGGTTCTATGCCGCCCAGGTCAAACGCGCTGACTACCGGCACATTGAACTCGTTGCCGTCAATGAACAAATAGAAGCCAAAAGCCCATCCCTGCCGGGTGCCCAGATCCAGTAAAAACCAGCGTGCCTCCGGGTCACGCCCGATGGCGGCATACGTTTCCCCGCGCCGGATGGTGGTCACACGCCCGGCGCTGATCCCCGGCCCATCACGCACCACCAGCACACTCGCCTCTACGACGGTGGCCGCCAGCGCACCCGGCGGTAACACCAGTTCGGCAGCAGCGACGACACGCCAGAAGAACCGGATGGACGCATTGCCGCCGCCCTCGCGGTACTCCACGCGCACTTCCTGCGTGCCAGAGGGCCGCGCAACGGCGCTGTAGGTACCCGGCCCGCTGTTAAACTGGTCGATGAGGGTTGCACCGCCCACGATGACGCGCACGCCTTCGTCCACTTCCGCAACGAACTCGTAGTTGGTGCCAGCCTGGAACGTTTCGTTGGTCGTGAAGATCGCGGAGAAGTTATCGGACGGCACGGCCTCGCCGGGGCTGCCGTCGCCAAAATTCAGGTCAAGGCGCGTCAGCGGTTCACTGAGTACCGGCGTGCCAGATAGATTGGCGTTGTCAAAATACTGGGCCTGCCAGCCATCCCCGAAAAAGTCCTGGGCGTGGGTGGCCTGCGGTGGCATCCACAGCAGCATAAGTACGGGAACTATCCAGAATAAGGGTTTGCGCAACATAAAAAACTCTCTTTCCTGCAAGGAGTGTTGTCATGTAGATTATAGCGCCTTACGGGTGGCATCGCAGGCAAACCACCCGACGATTGCAGAACGGACGGTAAATATGGACAACAGATTAACGCTTTTGCTGGGTGGGGCACGCAGCGGCAAGAGCACATATGCAGAGCAATGGGCACAGCAGTACGGCGGCAAGGTGCTGTTCGTGGCGACGGCGCAGGCGTTTGACGACGAGATGCGCGAGCGTATAGACGCGCACCGCGCCAGCCGTCCCGCTCACTGGACGACGCTGGAAGCGCCGCAGAATACCGGCGATTACATCCGCGCGGGGTGGGCTGACCATGATACTGCCGTGGTGGACTGTATGACGCTGCTGGCGAGTAATGCGATGCTGGCTCTCCCGGACGATGCCACGCAGGAGGCGGTGACGGGGGCTGTGGTGGCCGAAGCGGAAAATTTACTGGCGGCGTTCCGGCAGACGGGGGGGCAGTGGCTTGTTGTGAGTAATGAGGTGGGCATGGGTGTGGTGCCACCCACCCGTATGGGCCGCTTCTACCGGGACGCACTCGGACGCGCCAACCAGGTACTTGCATCTGCGGCAGATGAGGTACTGTTGTTCGTGGCGGGGCTTCCGTGGCAACTGAAATAGCGTGCTTCTGCTATACTTGAGGCAGGATAGAACGAGGAGTTAAACATGGTGTCGATACGTGCTGTGTACCGTGACGGACAACTGCGCCCGCTTGACCCGCTGGATTTGCGAGAGGGTGAGGAAGTGCAGATTCAGATTGTGAAGCCGCTGGTTCCACTGGCAGATGCCGTTGCGGATATGCTGGTGACTTATGATGATGCGAGTGAAGCCCTTGACGAAGACGCAGTACAAAATCAGTTGGATGCTGTGCTGGAGAGTAAGCGTCCGCTGTCTGAAATCATCATCACAGACCGACACGCGGACGCATGAGCAGCTACTTTATTGACAGCAGCGCACTCGTCAAACGCTACATGCCGGAAACGGGTACGGTCTGGATTCGCAATATCACTGCACAGCAATCTGGCAATGACATTTTTGTGGCGCAAATCACTGTGGTGGAGATTCTGTCCGCGATTTCCCGTGTTTATCACGATGGCGACATAGACCGCCACACGTTGCAATCATTTCGGCGACTGGTTGAGCGTCACATGCAGTCACAATATCGTGTGCTGGCGTTGAGCAATGCTATTGTCACACAGGCGCTTGACCTTCAGGAGAACCATCGGTTGCGTGCTTACGACGCTGTACAGCTTGCTTCTGCACTGGCGTTACAACATCGGGCAGCGGCGGTAGGTGCTGCTATAACCTTTATCGCCTCAGACACGCGATTGTTGCAGGCTGCGAGTAGCGAAAGACTCCAGACGGACACTCCCAATAACTACCCGTGAGTCAGG
>JBCCQC010000086.1:0-10648 GCA_039024535.1 Chloroflexota bacterium | reverse complement strand
TGGTTGATATTCCTTTTGTGGTATATGCGTTTTATCTGTATTCTGTGGCTTACTCGCGGCAAGTTCCGCAAGCTGCCGGTGATAACGCTCGATCTTCATGTCCAGAAAATCACGGGTTTGCAGCAGCGCGTTGATCTGCTCCTGAACTCGTTGTTTGTGTGCCGCCAGCATATCCACGCGCTCCGTCAGGGTGTCATCCCCGGCGCGGAATAGATTCACATAATACTGCATCTCCGCGATGGACATGCCCGTAGCCCGCAGGCGCTTGAGAAACTCAATACGCAGCAGGTCTTTATCGTTGTAGCGGCGGTGGCCGTTGGCGGCCCGTGTGACCGGATCCAGCAAGCCAATGTCTTCGTAGTAGCGTAGTGTGGGGATGCTAACGCCGGTTTTCTGTGACATTTCCCCGGTGGTGTATGTGTTTTTCATTGCAATGAACCTGTTTTCTCAGCGCTTTGCAGTCACTCTACAACCTCAAGTGCGCTTTATGTCAAGCGATTTACACGGGGAATTATGCGATGTTGTATAATAATCGCATCAGAATGGTTGACTGCCTTCAAAAATAAGACTATAAAGATAGCAGGCTACATAAATTAGAGTAAATATGAACGACATTCCACATCTACTACGACGCGCACACTTTGCGTTCCGGCAGGCTACAGACCGAATGCTCACCGACTATAATCTGACCTCCGCACAGCTTGATGTGTTGCAGCGCGTGGCACAATGCGAGTGTGCCGAACACCGCACTTTGCTGCATGATATGGAAGTGGCATCCCCGACATTGACGAAGCTCGTCAACAGCCTTGTTGAAGCCGGTTATCTGGAGCGGCAGATTAGCCCGGAAGATGCACGGGTGAAAGTGCTCATGCTGACAGACGCGGGGCACACGTTGCAGGCTGACCTTGTGGATAATTTTCAGGGCGCGATGGACTGTATGATGGATGGGTTTTCACCAGCAGAGCGCATGATGCTGTCTGAGATGCTCAGGCGTGTGATTGCCAACATTGAGCAAGTAGGATCGTAAAAAATTTGCTCTAATGTGTAGCCAGCTAATCAATAGCAAGCAATGTAAACAGGAGAGATGAATATGAACGAGAAGACGATTCTGATAACGGGTGGCACCAGCGGTATTGGCCGCGAAACCGCCGTGGGCCTTGCGAAGATGGGCGCACACATTGTCGTAACCGGGCGTAATGCACAGCGGGGCGAGGTGGGTATTGCGGATATCAAGGCACGCAGTGGCAGCGAGAAAGTAGATTTGCTGCTGGCCGATATGTCTTCAATGGGGGAAGTGCGCCGTATGGCTGCGGAGTTTATCGAAAAGTACGACCGGCTGGATGTGTTGATAAACAATGTAGGGCTGGTTGCTACGGAGCGGTGGGAAACGGTAGACGGTTACGAGGCGATGCTGGCGGTCAATGTGCTGGCACCCATGCTACTGACCCATGAACTACTGCCAATGCTGAAGCAGAACGCCAATAGCCGTGTCATTTTCGTCACCGGGGGGCAGCTTGCGGATGGTTCTGTTGACTTTAACAATTTGCAGGCAGAAAAAGAATTTCTGTCCCTCAACACATACAGCCACGCCAAGCGCGTGATGATGGCCGGGGTTTATGCATTTGCGCAGCGGGTGGAAGGCACAGGTATTAGCATCAACGCAGCTTATCCCGGCGCAGCCGGCACAAATATGACGGCTGATCTGACACCTGAATCTGTCCCACAACCAATCCGTCTGGTTTTCCCGCTATTCAAGTGGTTTATGAGTAAGCAGGATCCAGCAAACGCAGCCGTATCATCCATTTATCTGGCGTCATCGCCAGAGGCCGAGGGAGTGAGCGGCCAGTACTACAGTCAGAAGGCCTCGCAGATTGCATGGCCCGCAAAGAGTGGCGAACTATCCCAGCGCGTGTGGGAAATCACGATGGATATGCTCGGCATTGAGGATACTCTTACGGTCTAGAAGATGGGGTAGGCATAGTGTGCCATACCCATTGCGCTTTAGCTGGTAGGGGCTTTATCTGTTATCTGCCTGGGGCTCGTTGCTGATGTAGCCCCCACGCACCACAGCCCCGACGACGACTGCCGCGCTGACAAGAATCAGGTTCTTGATGATGTACTGGCCCTCCAGCGTCAGCCCGAACGGAAACACTGTCCACACAGCATCCGGGTTGAGTACCAGCGGGGAAGCGGTACCCGGCATGTGCAGCAGCATCAGCAGGATGGTGTGGCGCAGCAGTTTGCCGCCGATGATGAAGCCGAGACCAATGACAATTTCCCAGATGGCAAGGAACGGGTAAAACAGATCCATCGGCACCCATGCGGGCATCGTCTCGAAGATGAGACCTTCTGCCGGGCTGAGCCCCGGAAACAGTTTAAGTGCGCCGAACCAGAAAAAGATCACGCCAATGCTTACGCGCAGGGCAATGAGGCCGTACTTTGCAGCGTAGCGCGTTAGCTGGTAGTCGATTCGTTCAAAACCGACGTCAAATTGCTGGCGAGGTTGTTCGCGGTTGAGTTCCATCTGTTGTAGCTCCTGATATTGTTAAAATATTCACAATTAAATGTGATGGATTTCACAATATCAGGAGATGTCGTCAATCGTACAGGCGGGCTGATGTGGCCTTATTAACGAGGTTCAAACGTGCGGATAAAGTTGACCACATGCCAGCGATCTTCATCTGTCTGGAACGCATCACAGGCAGGTAAATTACGGAAGCCTTCGCCGGTGAAATCGTACAGTTCAGCGTCACGGGTACGCGGCAGGCGCTCTACCAGCGCGGTAAAATCGCGCGATGCTGGCTCCCATATGCAGTTTGTGGCATACAGTTCGGCCCCGGCACGCAGCGAGTTTGCATCTGGCAGCACCGTGTTAATCACGTCCGGCGGCGGGTTGGCAGCCAGCGCAGATTGTTCCTGTACATAGCTGATGTAGGCGAAGCTACCCCAGATAATCAGCCCTGTGCTCACAACGCCCAGCAGCACCACACTCACGGTAAGCGCGTTGAGGTTCATGCGCTGCATAAAGGCACGGTAGGCCGGGGCCACAGCATAGCACAGCGCCGCAATAACCCCGACAAGGGCCAGCCAGTGCTGCCAGCGCGGGGTGATAGTTTCCAGTACACTCGCATCGTCCGTGATGTTCCACTGGTAAACGAGGCGCGTGCTCACGCCGTCTGCGGCGACCACATCTACCAGCGTGAGCCATTCGCCCTCCGTGTCGATTTCGTCCCCGGCGGCGACAAACAGCGCATCTTCTACCGCCTCGGCTTCCAGCCACTCGCCGCGCACGTCTTCTGAGGGGCGCACCATGCGGACAAATACCGATTCTGGTAGGGGCGCAGCGCGTTGCGTCCCCACGAGCGCGGTTTCAGTTTCAGGCAGCAGGCGCACATCGTAGGTATTTACGCCCGGCCCACCGGGGCTAATGGTCATCTGTGCAGCTATCGTGTCCGTACCGGTTTCTGCACGTGGGGCCGGTACATCACTCTGGATAAAATCCGGGGTGGGCGGCGGCGTACTGCTCACAAACCCGGCACTGATGAGCACCGCCAGCACGAAAACCGCCTCCAGCGGCAGCGTGACTCGCCAGCCGCCGATGCGCTCTACGAGCGCCTGCCACTGTGCGTAACGCTCCGGGCGCGACGCGATGTGATGCACGGCTCCCACAGCCAGCAGGCCAACGAACAGCAGCACCTTATATACCAGCGCCATCCCATAAGATGTCGTGACATCTGCCGGACGGAACAGCCAGTTGAGCGAGTTATAAATGCCACTGGTTACAGTGACCAGCAGCGCGGCCACGGCCACCCCGCTGAACTTCCGCATCACGGCGAGCAATGCCAGACGCCGCTTTTCGCCCGTGTAAGGTTGCAGCGCCACAGGCATCACCAGCACCAGCGCCACCAACCCGCCCGTCCACACGCTTACCGCTGTGAGGTGCAGCCAGTGCATCAGCAGGCCCACCCACGGCATCACCAGCGAACCGGCTGCGTGGCTGCTCACGGCAAATGTGCCCGTCATCAGCGCGGTACCCCACATCAGCGCCCGCCAGAACGGAGCGATAGTGCGCGGTTTTTCATCGCGCCAGTAAATCGTCAGCGCCAGCAGTGCCGCCAGTATCAGCAGTAGTGCCATGCGCACCGTCCATGTTTCGCCAAAACGAGAGCCAATACGCGCCGTGTTCCACAGGTTGCTGCCCACCACGCGCGGCAAAGACGCATCAAACAGCACCATCGCATTCTGTAAAATCGCCAGCGCGTTACCCGCTATGGCGACCGCCAGCGCACCCACGGCAATCCACGTCAGGCGCGTCATCACGCGGGGGGGCAAAAACCCGGCAATGTACTGCTTATTGCCCCATGCTGGCAATAAAACCCGGTCGTACATCACGAACACGCCCAGCAGCAGCGCCGTTGACGTGAGCACAATCCCACGCCACACGACTTCCAGCGGCACAGCAGTATCACTGGCGGCACTGCCCTCTACACCGGCCACGCTCTCGCCCACGAAGAACACGCGCGTTTCGCCCACCACATGCCCGTCACTGGCAAAGGCGGGGCGCAGGCTCACCACATAGGCACCATCTGGTAGATTTGCCGGTGGGCGCAGCACCATCAGGCTATCATCTTCGGGATCCACGCCGCCGGATGCGATGACGGTGCCGGTGCTATCCAGCAGTTCAATGTTGCTGAACTGGCGCTCCAGCGGTTCGCTGAACCAGTATTGCACGCGGGTGGGGGCGCGTTCCAGTTCGGCGCGGTCTTCCGGGATGGAGCGGACGATGTAGCCATGCGCAGCCACCGGGCGCACTGTGAGCATTACCAGCATGAGCAGGGTTAGTAGAAGTGCAGCGTGCTGCGCCCCTACCGTGATTCGATACGGATTAAGCAGGGCATGGCGTGCCATACCCCTACCGTTTTGTGCCTCCGGGTCTTTGTATCCTTGCGTCAGATGAGGCACAGCCTTGCTTTTACGAATGGGCTTTTGCAGGGAGTTAATCCAGTTCAAAGCGTTCCATACTCTGCTCACGGGCATTATCTACAGGGGGTTGCGGGGTTTCGTCGCCGCCCTTGTCGTCGTCATATTCCAGCATTCGCGTCTGGAACCAGCTTACGATCATCATGGAGAGGAAGATGACCGCGATGCCGAGAAAGATCAGTTCGTCGTACCAGCCCAGCGCACCATGTGCCAGCGGGAAAAACATAAGCAACTCCGTTGCGCCCATGTAAGGGCAGCACTTACTGCATTTGCGCTTATTCTAGCAGAGTGTGACGCAAATGTGCATATTTTCACGATTGGATTATCAAGTTCAGGGGCTGTACGGGCATGGCGTGTCATACCCGTACCGGCAGGTGGGGGATGTTATAGCAGGCCGTGAGCTTTTGCGCCGTCTTTGAGGAATTGTAACCCTTCTACCGCAATCTGTTCGGAACTTTGCGATGGTGGACGCCACAGGCAGGTTGCTGCTGCAAGGTCGGGATTGATGGCGGCGAACGATTCTAGCACGAGATGCCCGCTGAATTCAATCTCACCGAGTGCTTTCCAGATTTCGTCCCACGTCACCGTGCCACTGCCCACCAGCCCACGGTGGCTCTCGCTCATGTGGATGTAATCGAGTACATCGGCAGTCTGGATAATCGGATCGTAAAAACCAGATTCCTCGATGTTCATGTGATAGGTATCCGCGTGCAGCTTCAGGTTATCGGCACCCACACGTTTCACAGCGTCACGGGTGTCTGTGAGTGCGTTGAACAGGTAGGTTTCGTAGCGGTTACAGGCTTCCAGCGCGAGTGTGATGCCTCGCTGCTTTGCTTCAACAACTAATTCCTTCAACGTCGCTACCACAGTGTCAATCTCTTGTGGCTGTGGCGGCTGGCCCGTCAGGTAGCCGAGATCGTAGGCGATGCAGCCCCCCAGATACTCGCTGCCCAGTTCGACCATCTTATCCATTGCAGAAATCAAGAACGCTTTCGCCTCTTCCGGATACTGTGGCATATGCTTACCTTTCGGTAGCACCAGCGAACACGTCGCGTAGATTCCAGCATCTACGAGGGCCTGCTTGTGGCTGGCCGCGTCGAATCCATCCGGCTTGAGTAGCGGGATTTCAATAAAGTCAAAGCCAATGCGTCCGGCCTCGGCAATAGCGTTATTTCCAGCCTCCGTCGTCCAGTCACCGATCCAGACAAATGCATGGGCACCAAATTTAACCATGTAAGACTCCAGTGTGAGATGTGCGTAGTCATAACTGTGCCAGTCCTGCGAGAAGCACACAGGTAATCGTTTTCGGAACGGTACATCAGCATAGTGAGCATTGTCAAGCAGGGGCGCGGGTATTGATGCGCTACACAGTTACAGTGATTGGGGGCGTGTAGGTTATGAAGTCAGCATTTGCTGCCGAGGGCGGGCCGATGCAGCAGACAGTGTACATAACGCAAAACGGGGAGCCATGTGGCCCCCCGTCTGTAGAGTCGCTAAGCAGGTTCGCTTAGTTGAGGACGCAGGTAGCCAGTACCCAGAATGCAACGGTGCCCTCGGGGTTACCCAGCAGCAGGTAGCTACCGTCCAGGTTGGAGCCCCAGAGACGAGCGGTCTCGAAGGAACCAGCGGAAGCGAATGCAGAGTCTGCCGGGCCTACCAGCAGTTCACACTCACCAGAACCGGAGATGTTACGAGTTGCAGTGTCTGGCTGGGGAACGCCACCAACAAGGCCCGGGCCAAGGTATACCGGTGCAGCAGCCACGTTACCGATACGGACACCACCACCTTCGGTACCAACGATCGGGTTACCGCCGTCACCACCGCCGCTGCTCGGGTTCAGACCACCATCGTAGTACTGTGCATCAGCGAAGTTGAGGGAGCCGTAGGGGCCGCCCACGAAAGCGAAAACTGCCAGCGCGGTGACAGCTACAGCAAGGAAAAGAAGTACGCGGTTGTTGTTCATATGTGAACACCTCGAATGAATAGGGTTTACGAAATAGATAGCAAAAACTCTGCCACCCAGCATCAGTATAACCGAAATCGTCATGAATAC
The DNA here is from genome assembly GCA_039024535.1 of Chloroflexota bacterium. GTDB lineage: Bacteria > Chloroflexota > Anaerolineae > Aggregatilineales > Phototrophicaceae > DAOTTY01. The sequence goes on along the minus strand of JBCCQC010000086.1, from coordinate 3,615 downwards.
AATTAAATTATTGAAATATACCCCCCATAACCTGAATTTACCCCCTGCATGTAACAGAATCTTAATACACAGGCAATCATAAACAGGCCGTAAAAACGCGGTATGATGGGGATGTATGGGAAACTTTTTGAATAGACACCCGTACAGGTTATTAGATGCAAACATTCAAAACCTGAGGAGGTTCACAAATGACCGAGCATGACGCACAAGAAGTAAACGAGACCGAAAGCATGGACGGTACCCGCGAGAAGGCGAAGAACGAGGGCAAGCGCATCATCGAGGAAATCGAAGTGGCTGGCCGCGACGCTGTTTCCCGTGCGCAGGAACTAATTGAGCAGGGCAATGTCCGCCGCCTCATCTTCCTGCGGGATGATGACCGCGTGATCCTGGAAGTGCCGCTGACTGCGGGTGTGGTAGCGGGTACGGCTGCTGTGCTGATGGCCCCCACACTGTCTGCCATTGGTGCCCTCGCGGGTTTCCTTGCAAAGATCAAAATCCGTGTGGTACGTTCGGAAGACGAAGAATAACCCGTAAACTCTCTGAAGTAATCCCGGCGGGATGCAATTGGGCATCCCGTTTTTAGTTTGTGCGTTTGTGAAAAACAGCATTAATCACATGTTTATCGCACTTCAGGTAACAACTGAACTTGCTCTGGCATCTTATGTAGTGAACCGGGCAGTGTATTGCCCATAAACCCGTAGATAAAGTGGAGTGAGTATAGTTATGGCTAACATGGCACATGTAGACAACCCGGAAACCCGTATTGACGCCCGCAACATGCGTGGGTCTTTGCCGCGCCGTGTGGGTGCAGTGGCAGGCTTCGCCGGGTCGCTGGGCATTATTGTTGTAGTGACGATTCTTGTGGTTGCCACTGGCAACGATCTGTTCACCGCGCCGCTGGTCATCGCCAGTGTGCTGTATGGGGAGCAGATTTCCGGCTTTGTACCTGTGCTGGTGGGTACCAGCATTCACCTGCTCACCGGGACGCTGCTGGGCTTCGGGTTCGCCGCCATTATGCCGGGTATTCACCGCACCATGTGGATGGTAGCTGGCCTCATCTACGGCATGGGCGCGTTCGTGGTTTCTTCACTGGTTGTACTGCCGCTGATTAACCCGGTGGTGATGACCAATGAAACCAACGCTTTCGTGTTCCTGCTGGCACATGTCGTATACGGCTTCATCCTCGGTATTGCTGGCTCCACGCATGGCCTGTGGTGGGATCTGCCGAAGGCTATCCAGAAGGATGCTGGATAGGACAATAACACGGGGGCACGGTACATGTACCATGCCCCACCGCCCCTATGCCGATTGCAGCGTTTGCTGTGCGCGGTCGCTCAGCGGCTCGAACTCATCTGAGATAATTTCTACCACAGTACCCACTTCGGCCCATTCAAACAACTCGCGGGCCAGGTCATCGGTAGACATGACACAGCCAAACGTAGAAGGGTAGCCCACATCGCCGCCGTTGAGGTAGGCACCGTTGGGCAGCAGTACCGCCCCATGGAAACCATTCATCAGCCCCGGTACCACCTCATACATACCCATAAACCAGTACATTTCCCACTGGCCGCAGGTACCGTCATCACATAACGAGAAACTGCTGCCATAGGCCACCTCATCGTGATTCAATATCTGGTAAATGCCCGGTGAGGTGGGCGCATTGGAACGGCCAGACGAGATCGTCCAGTTAAACACAAGCTGGTCGTTCTCATAGGCCCACAGTTCCTGCTCTTCCAGGTTGACCACAATCCGTTTTTCTGCGACCGGCGCGTTCGGCATGGTCACATCGCGGGTGGGCATATTCAGTGTATCGCCCACAGACAGCACGTTGAGGTCGCGTCCGGGGTTATGCTGCTCAATCAGGTAGAAGGGTATGCCGGTTTTGCGGGCAATCTTCGAGGCAGTGTCTCCGGCTTCTACCACATAGTTCTGCGGGAAGTAACGCACACGCAGGCGCACTTCGCTGGCGTTCGTTTCAATAGCCTCCCGCATGGTGCGCAGCGTTTCTTCCGGGTTCAGGTAGCGGGTTTCTTCATCGGGGTTCAGGGACTGGTTCTGCAATTCGAGAAACTTGATGTAGGTTTCTTCGCGCAGCGTCAGCCCCGTTATGCCCGCCTCCAGCCATGTGGTGAGCACTTCCCTGTTTGTTGACCAGCGCACCTCATCGTCTTCAAACGGGTCATAGCCAATCATGTTAAACGGCCGGCTGATGAACTCACGGGCGGCGGCCACATAGGGTGTCGGGTCGCTTACATCCGGCGTAACCGGGGACACATATACGGTAAAGCGGCCCAGTTCCACAACGGCAGCAGGGTCATTCTGGATTTCCGCGAGAGTAGGGGCAATATCCAGCAGGCGGCCAGCACGTCCCGGCACCCCGACGAGTATTTCGCCCTGCCATTCAAACCCGGCATTGTAGGGCGCTTCGTTGATGGCTTCCGTCATGTTGAGCAGGTAATCCTGTACGGTAAGGTACCCGGCATCGGTGAGTTGAACAACGGGGGTGACGGTTGCACTTATCATGCCATCGCGCCATGTCACGTCCCGCCGGGCCGCCGCAGCCGTGGCTGCCGCGTCCAGTTGCAGGCCCAGTGTTTGCGGTGGCACGGTTGCTACCTGCTCACCATCGGCCACGACCTGAATACGAATCTCGTCGGCCCATGCCGCCCGCAGGGTGGCCTCGGCCTCCTCTGCCTGCATACCGCCAATATCGACGCCCATACTGCTGACCTGCGGGTAAATGCGGCCACTCATCGGGTAGCTGAGGAACGTCATCAAGAAGGCGAATAGGACTACCCCGACCGTCACGCGCCACACCCACTGTTGTGTGCGGATGTACCACAGTGCATCCTGCCATACGAGTTGTGCGCGGTTCATCCAGCCACTACCAGCAGCGGTCTCAGTTCGCTGTGAAGGCTGCACGACTTTTTCACGACGCTGGCGGCGCTGCTGCTGCCGTTCGCGTGCTTTACTGTTTCGTTTTGGCCCCTGAATGTCCATGTTTTACAATACCCCTGAAATATCACGTTCTTTCTACAAACCATATGTACCCGGTTTCCCCGGCTCGCAACACAGGCCAGCTTACTTTAACGGGCCTCTGTTCGGTAGTCGTTGCGTGGTGGCGAAAATGAGTCAATGAGCAGGCAATCTTCCTCGGCTAACGCGCTGTGAACCACGCCGCCGGGTATGGCGTAGCTATCGCCAGCGGAGAGTAACTGTGTGTCGTCGCCGATGGTGAGGCGCAGCTTGCCGCTGATGACATAGCCCACCTGGTCGTTCATGTGGCTGTGCTCTGGCACAATGGCCCCCGGCGCCAGGCGGAACTCACACAGCATGGCTTCGTCTGTGGTGCCCAGTGTGCGCCGTTGAACACCTTCCAGCATTTCTACCGGTGGAACATCAGCCTGCTTCAAAAAGTATCCATCTGCCATCTTATGCTCATCCTCTGTTAAGGTCAAAATTTGCCGCCATTGTAACATGCACGCTGCGGGTGGCTATGACCGTTTGCAACGCCACGGGCTGGTTACCGAGTTTCGCCTCAAAGCCCACTTGCTCTAGCTCTAACAATTACCCACATCTTGAATGGGTGGAAGATTATTGGCAAAAGAAATGCCC
>JBCCQC010000085.1:0-10710 GCA_039024535.1 Chloroflexota bacterium | reverse complement strand
GGACAGAATATGTGCAAACCTGTAAAATCTTAATACAAACGGTTATCCACATAGCGCCCACGGTTATATAATCGAATCGGGATAAAGGATACCGACTCTGTGTTCATCCGGGGAGAGGCCACGGTAGTAACGCGATGACCAACATGACACCCATACCGCGCAAAATCGACCGTTACCGTATCATCCGCATTATTGGCGAGGGTGGTATGGGCCGCGTGCTGCTGGCAGAAGACCCACACACCGAAACGCATGTCGCGCTCAAGCACATTCACCTGAACCTGCTGGGTACGTCGAACTACTACCGGCGGTTTGAGCGCGAAATGGAGATTATGTCCAACCTGAGCCATCCGAACCTGATGCCGCTGCTGGATCGTGGTGAGTTCCGGGGAATGCCATACTACGTGATGCCCTATATTGATGGCGTTTCGATTCGAGATTACACAACTATGTATGGTGCATTCGCGCCAGAGCAAGCCCTGCCTGTGGTGGATGGGGTGTGTTCTGCGTTGATTTATATGCACAGCCACAGCGTTTACCATCGCGACATCAAGCCGCACAATATCCTGATTTCCCGTGATGGTGTGCCCTGCCTGACGGATTTTGGCATTGCTGCGATTGCCAATGCTACGGAACAGCTTACCAATACCATCCAGCGTGCTGGCCTTGGTACCGATGGCTACATTGCCCCGGAACTGCGCGGCGGCGCGTATGCCTCCCCGCGCACAGATGTATACTCGCTGGGGATGACGATTTACGAGATGTTTGCGCGGCGGTCGTTGTATCAGGTGCTCAGCGAGGATGTGTCGAATCCGCTGGCCCCTATCCCGGAAGCACTCCAGCCAGTGCTGCGCCGCGCCATTGACCAGACGCCAAAGTTTCGGCAGCAAACGGTGAACGAGTTCCGCCGGGAGTTCCGCCGGGCAGTAAAACAGGATGTTAATACGCGGGTGCCGTCAGCGCTACAGCAGGGTAACACGCCTATTGTCCCGGACTTTCGGCTGCCTTCTGACCTGCGCCGCGACGAACCTACCAATCGCACTGGCACACAGGGTACAGCGGCACCGGCACCAGCACCGATGACTGCCACACAGCGCCGGGAAAACTACATCGTTGCGGTGATGGTTACGCTGGTGTCGATTATGGTGGTGGTGACGATTTACTTTAGCGCCCGCAATGCGCTGGATAGCACGCCGCCGGTTGTGCTGGCAGTAACTGCCACAGACACGCCCACACCTACCAGCACCCGAACGTCAACCGAAACCGTAACCGAGCGCCCATCCGTTACGGTTGATACTGTTGGGCCGCCAGAACTGACGGGTACATTTGAGGCAGCGTTTTTCAGTGCTATTACGTCAACGGCTGCTGTGGCCTATGAGCAGCAAACGCAGGTGGTTGCCGGGACTGCCACCAGCGTAAATATCACCCGAACAGCCCGTGCACAGATCACCCCCACGCAGACGCCACGGGTGCAGGTGCTGCAACCCACGCTACGGCCCACCCGCACGTCCGTTCCCACGGCCACGCCGCAGGGTATCCCGTTCGCCGGTCAGGAGTTGTTTGTGCAGCGGCAAACCGGGTTATTCAGCCGGGTGGGTGATAGTGTAAACATCTCGCTGGCGGCGGGTTTGCCGGTGGTCGTCATTGAAGATTCGTTTGGCAATACTTATTTTGATCTGGGTAAGGTGCGCTACATTGTGGTGCAGGCCCCGCAGGGTACCGGCTGGGTACGTGAACCTGATCTGGGGTCACAGCCACCTGCACAACAACCCGCTGCGCTCAATACGGGCGACACTGTTATCAGTACCGCGCCAGATGCCCCCACACTCACGCCTGTCATCCGGGGGGTTGGCGATGTAATTGGCGTGGGGATGACCGTGCAGGTCAACCAGCAGACGTATGCGATGAATCTACCGGGCAGTACTATTGGCGTGGAAGAACTGACACCGGGGATGCAGGTCACAGTGCTGGAAGGCCCCCGTAATGAGTCTGGCGTGATGTGGTGGCGCATCCGTACACAGATGAGTGATGGCTGGGTTACGGCGGCGGTGATTTCCCCGGTACCATAGCGACAGAAGTGTAAGCATGGTGTTGCCACAGCTACAATACGACCGCGAAAGCCCCGAATATTATACGGAAGACGAGTACCTCGATATAGAACGCAGCAGCGAGGGCAAACACGAGTACGCCCACGGAGAGATTCTTGCTATGAGCGGCGCCAGCCCCAATCACAACCAGATCAGCGGCAATGTAATCACGGCGCTGAACGTTGCGATGCGTGATACCCCCTGCATTGTGTACACGGGTGATATGCGGGTTAAACCGAACTGCCACCGAACTTACCGTTACCCGGATGTGGTTGTACCGCAAAGTGACGTTTGAGTCTGTGGAACCGGAACCGCCACTTGCAGAAGCTGATGGGGAGTAGAAATCGGACAGGCTACGGCTGCACGGATGGTTTTTGTACCGTTGCGACCAGCGCATCTACTGCCGCCCGTGAGGGTGCCCCGGCCACACTCCCGCGCAACGTTACGGAAAGCGCCCCGGCAGCGTTGGCAAATCGTATTGCGTCTGTGAGCGCCTGCCCTTCTGCGAGGGCGACTGCCAGCGCTGCACTGAACACATCCCCCGCCCCACGCACATCAACCGGGCGCTTCTGGAACCCCGCTACGCGGTCGGTTTTCATCTGGCCGCCCTGCCGCTGGAAGAACTGCGCCCCTTTTGCCCCCAGTGTGCATACTGTGATCTGTTTTTGCGGTGCATCCTGCGGGTTGACGTTCAGGGCCAGTTCGCGCAGTTCATCTTCGTTTGGTGTGACCAAATCGGCCAGTGTGATGGTAGCGGGTTCTATGGGGGCGAACGGCGTTGGCTTGAACACACTGCGCACGTTATGCTCGCGGGCCAGTTCCAGCGCACGCTTTACAGCGGCCTGTGGCACGCCAAGCTGCGTCACCAGCACATCGGCGGCGGCGATGGCCCGCTGGCCGCGCTCTACATCAGAGGCGGTGAGGCGTGCGTTAGCCCCCGGTGCATAGGCGCTTTGCCACTTGCCTTCCGGGTCATGGAATGTGAGGTTTACGCCGGTGGGGGCAGAGTGGTCACGCACGAGAAACTCGATGTTGATGTTTTCCGTCTGGTAAAGCTGTGTGGCAACCTGCGCGTGGATGTCGGTTCCTACACGCCCGATAAACGTGACGGCTGCGCCCAGCCGTGCTGCTGCCACGGCCTGCACGGTGCCACGCCCGGCACCGCCAGTAGCCAACCCTGTGCCGGGGACGCTCTGGTATGGGCGCGGCAGGCGCTCTGTGTGGACGGATAGCGCGGCGTGAAAGTCCCCTACGACGACAACTTTACTCATCGGTGGCTTCCCCGGTGATAATGTCTCCGGCACGCAGCGGGGTTGCCGACTCAACAATAATGCGCTCCGGGATAATGCCCCCGCCCAGTAACCCTACTGCGGTATCGATCAGGGCATTGGCAGTGGCTTCGCCGTCATCAATGGCAACAGCATTTAACAGGCCGTGTTCCAGCGGTAAAAAGCGCCGTGCCAGCAGTTCGCTGCCCACGCTGAACACGGCAACTTCCGACCCGACGAAGCCCCGCGCATCCAGTTCCTGTAGCACACCATAGGTTGCTGCGTCGGAGGTGGTCAGGATGACATCGAAGGTGATGATCTCGTCGTCAAGCAGTGTGGTGAGGGTGTTTCGCACATCCAGTACACGGGCTGCGGGGCGTACATCAATGATGGTCGAATCCGGCGATAGTTCCGCAAGGCCAGCCCGGATGCCGTTTTCAATGTCACGATCTATAACATCCAGCGGGGTGCCAAACAGCAGTACGCTGGTGCCACCGGTATAGCGCGGGTCGTTTTCGATGTATGCGGCGGCGGCACGTCCGGCCTCTACCCCGCGTGTGTATTCGCTGCTGGCAACGTATACTGCGTTTTCAACTGCACCGGGGGGGGCGTCGCTTTCAATGACGACCGGGATACGGTTTGCGGCAGCAGTTAATTGCGGCAGCAGTTCCTCTGGTGGTTCACAGTAGACGATAGCAACGGCTCCCTCGATGAGTGCCTGTGACGGGGGCGGAACTGTACTGGCGGTGGTGCGGTATACCCGTGCCAGCAAGCCATAACGCTGGCCCGCTGCCTGGATGAATTCCAGATGCTCTGAGCGGGAGCGAATGGGATCTGAACAGGTGTAGTAGCCCAGGAATCCATCGTCAAGGCGCTGCTGTGCGAACCGCACGGTGCTATCCTCCAGTAGCAGTTCCTGCGCGGTGATCTGTCGGTCTTCTACGATGATGGCCTGTGGTGTGCGCTGCCCGAATACCACTACCCCGGCACCCACGGCAAAAACCAGCAGTGTGCTTACAAGGCTGGCGATCACGTAGGGGCGCTGGCTTCTTTTTTCTGCTTCCCGCTGGTTGTCTACCTGTGCCTGCAAGCGATCTCTGCGGGTGTCGATGTTGTCAGCGATTGTGACGCGGGTAAACAGGCTGCGCAGCCGCTCGTTCAGGTCGTTTACCATGTCGTCTGTGTCGGCATAGCGGTCGTTCGGGTTTATGGCGATGGCTTTCATTACCACATCGCTTAACACCACTGGCACATCGCGGTTCAGTTCACGCGGTGGGGGCGGTGTGGTGGTCATGTGCCGGGGCAGTAACGCGGCCAGGTTTTTCGTTGTGGTGTCATAGGGCAGGCGGCCTGCCGCCATATGATAGAGCAGCATACCCATGCTGAACACGTTGGACTGTGGCGTAACGGGTTCGCTGCGTAGTTGCTCCGGGGAGGTGTACAGCGGGGCGAGGGTGCGCAGTGTCTCTCGTGAGCTGAATGCATCTCCGATTACGCGCCGGGGAATGCCGAAGTCGGACAGGTAGACGTTGTTTGCGTCGTCAATCAGGATGTTTTCTGGCTTCAGGTCATGGTGAACGAGGTTTTTACGGCTGGCATAGGCCAGCGCCCGCCCGATTTGTGTGATGATGTGGGTGGATTGCGTGAGGTCGAGCGGTACGCCCTGTGGCAGGATGCCATCCAGGGTGGTGCTGCGCGTCAGCCGCATGGCGATGTAGAGCACTTCATCGGCCACGCCATAGTCATACACTGGCAGGATATTGATGTGAGAGAGTTCTGCCAGCCGTTCAACTTCTGTATTGAACCGGTGGATGAAAGCCTCATCGCGGCTGAGTCGTGCATCCACACGGATGACTTTGAGTGCGACATCGCGGTTGGTTCCCGGCTGGTAGGCGCGGTATACCGATGTGCGCGACCCCTGGCTCAGGCGTTCCTGGATGATAAAGTCGTTGATCTGCCGACCGATAAATACGTTTTGCTGCATGCGACATCCTCTGTGCTGTTATCTGCAAGTATAGGCCAGTGGGGTCTTGCCCGCAATGCGCGGGGATTGTTCGCGGCGGCGGGGTGTGGCATGATGTGGCGCGGTTTTATTCTGTTTGCTATCGTTGTGTCCTCATGGCCTATCTTCTTTATCATTTCATTCGTCTGGTAGTTAAAGTCTGGTATCGTGGCGGACAGAGCAGGCTCTGTCCCTACCGGGTATCGGGTTTTCGTCGTAAGCATACAGGGACGGCATTATTGCCGTCCGCCAGGCAGGGCGGCGTGATGGTGCTGGCTGCGTTTGTGCTGGCAGCGTGTGGTGGTGGGGAACAGGCGCAGGTCTTCCAGGCGACTTTGCCGGGTGATGTGAACCAGGCCCCGCAGTATACGGCCACGCCCAGCCGCACCCCCACGTTTACGCCCACCCCTACGCTGACGGACACACCGACGCTGACCCCCACGCCCACCCTCACTCCGACGAATACGATGACGCCAACACTTACGCCGACGCCTACCCTCACGCTGACGCCGTCCCATACACCGACGTTGACCCCGTCGCCCACCAATACGCCATCACCAACGGCCACACAACCGCTGCATACGCTCACCCCGGCCAGTGCGCTGCTTAACCCACCATCCTTTACTATAGAAGACGCGCTACTCAGTGGGCCGACCGGCTGGTCTTGCGGGGAGTTCCCGTGTGAGGATGATGTGGACGGGTTTTTGCGTAAAATTCGCGTGCCGGATGGCTTTGAGGTGGCGCACGTGGGGCAGGTTCCCGGCACACCGCAGCAACTGGCGTTCGGGCCAGATGGCCGCCTGTACGCCACTACGATTCTTGATATTGACCGGCGCGGCGCGGTGATGGTGCTCAATGACGATGGTGAGGCCGACGTGTATAGCGGCGGGTATGTGTCGCCAGTGGGGGTTGCGTTCCAGCCGGGGACGGATGTGCTGTATGTGACGGCGCGGGCTACTATAGAAGGGCCGGGGGTGGTTTACCGAGTGGAGCGCCCCAATGATATGCCTGTTGCTGTGGTAGATGACCTGCCCTGCTGCTGGCGCGAGATCGATAACCAGGCTAACGGTATGACGTTTGGCCCGGATGGTATGCTGTATGTTGGCGTGAGTTCACTGACGGATGCCGCCGAGCCAGATAACCCGCGTACACAGCAATTTGCAGAGCCGGTGCCGTTCGAGGCGTCCGTGCTGCGCATTGACCCGCACACCGGCGACTATGACACCTACGCGCAGGGCATCCGGCACCCGTTTGATGTGACGTTTGACAGCAGCGGCCAGTTCTATACCACAGACAGCGGCACACTCAATGGCCCCGGCGACCGTCTGCTGGCGATAGATGAGGGCGGCCACTACCGCTTTCCCTACTGGCGGGAACTGGGCTGTGTGGAGTGCCCGCTCACGCGGCGCGATATTGACTATGCCGATACGCTCTACAATTTGCCGGATTACACGCTACCCCGTGGCATAGCTGCCTACACCGGGGCACAGTTCCCGGCGAATATGTTTAATGAGGTGTTTGTGGCCCTGTGGCACGATAATGGCAGCGGCCAGCGCATTGTGCGTGTTGCGCCGGATGCTATCCCCGATGACGCGGAAGAACTGGCCGCATGGGAGCCACCCGTGTTTATGACCGGTCTCATCCGCCCGATAGATGTGATCGTGGCACCGGATGGGGCGCTGGTGGTGCTGGACAGTGTGTACGGGCACGTCTGGCGTGTGACGTACACGGGGTAGGTGGAGGCAGTTCTATGCGTCGTTCGCATGGGCAGATGTACAGGGTGCTTCTCAAAACTGCTGTATGCAGGGGGATAGCGCCTGCTATGGCCGTGGGGTTTAGCACGCTAAACCCCAACCCGGCGTTTGTGGTTGGCAGAATTTTCGGGCAATTTTACCGTTGATCCTCAATCCTACCTGTTATGATGCGCCTACCGCTGGCCCACGCCAGAAACATCCGGGACGGCGGTGGCTTCTGTGGTGGTTGTGGTACCGGCAGAGCCACTGCCCACGCCGCTCAGGTCGCCTGTAACAAAGGGCAGGCCGGTACACGGGGCGCTCTGCTCTACCACGCCGCTGGAGACCCAGCCGCCACCCGTCAGACGGATCCACGCGCCGTCCGTTCCATCGGCAAACCGGAACTCTCCCGGCGGGATGGAGGCAATGACCGGGGCGCTGGTGGTCGGCTCCTGCCGGATGTTCACGCCGCCGGAGCCTTCTGGCGAGACGGTGCAGCGGTCTGTGGGGGCGTTCTGGACGCTGTTGCCATCGGCAAAGAAGACTGCGCTGGGGGTTTCGCTGAGGTTCGGGTCGAGCGTGGGTAGCGGTTCCGCGTCCTGGTTGACGGGGGCGGTGGGTACCCCATCGGAAGATGCGGTGGTGGTATCTGCGCTGCTGGTGTCATCCACTGTGGCTGTGTCGGATGTGCTGGTATCGGCGGCGGCAGTGGTGGTGGTTGCGTCACCCTCGCTGCCGAACGAAATTTCCAGCGTGGCGGACTGGTTGGCCTGTGCGGTGCTGACGATGACGGTGTACAGGCCGCTGTTGCTGGCAACTACTGTTTGTGCAAATGTGACCAGTGGCCCGCGCTGGATGGCGACCGTCTGACCATCGGCAGAGCGCACCTCTACGATGAAGCCCACGCCGGGGGCAGGGCTGCGCACGCCGACGACATTACCCACGGATGAATCGAACGAAAATGCGCGGGAGGGTAGCTCTGCGGAGACGCTGGCGGTGGTCAGGATGCCGCTGGATAGCGGTTCCGTCGGGACGACGGGTTTTTCGTTCAGGCGCAGCAGAAATGACCCTGCGGTGCTGTTTTCGCTTTCCACAAACAGCGTGTAGGTGCCATCTGCGGGGACAAGATAGGTAATACGGGCATTCTGTGTCCCCGGCTGGAAGGGGTCGTTTGTGCTGGTGGCGAGTGCGGTTTGTGCGGAGGACAGCAGCGTCAAGCGCGGGTCAAGCGTGTTATCCAGTGCGATGACTTCTGCGCCAATAAGCTGGCCGGTGACGGCGGGGAATTCGTAGAAGCGGCCCGGATTTTGCGGGTCTATACTGCTGGTGGTAAAGGTGCCAATGCTGATTGGCTCTGTCGATTGGGCGAAGGCGGTGCTGGCGAGGCTGAGGAGGGCTGTTATGATGAGGGTCAAACGGAAACCGTGTCGCATCGGGAGTCTGTCCTTGCTGGTAATCGTCTATTTGTAGACGATTGTTACCCGAAAGCGGTAGTTCGTGCAACCTTACGATGGTCAGTACCAGACCGGGGGAGAAGGCCATGCCCTTCAAATTCTGTCGTTTTCTGCTTATTGGTGTGTGTCTGGCTGCCTGCTCAGGGTCGCAGATGACATCCACAGTGGCACCACCTACCCAACAGCCGTTTTATACGCCAACCCCCATGAATACGGCTATGCATTTTCAACAGACACGATATGTCTCTGACGTCATTTTTCAAGAACCTATCCCTGCTTTTGTAGAGTCCTTCTGGATGGCTGCCGATGAGCGTGTAGAGCATGATATTTGTGTTTTTCTTGAACAGGAACACATTGTGGAACCGGGCGATCACAATCTACATCTATTTCTCTACCAGGTAACACATCTTTATATTGATGACCTTCAGATTCACGATGACAAAATCCACAAAGAATCATATATGGTCGGGCGCTTTCTTACCGATGGCAACGGCAATGTTATAGCCAGCTACGGGGGGCCATCCGGTTTCTGTGTAGATTCCAGCCATTACGCCACCGGGACACACACAATGAGAGTCGAAACGAGAAGTACACAGGGCCGCGAGTTCGAATTTGAGTGGGACGTTGAAATCGGTTTACTGGAAGATGCACCCGGTATGGATGAATCCGACTACATCATTAGAGCGACGCCGGTTCTCACAGAAACACCCGCGCCATAAACTCGCCCTGTTCAATTTGTCGCACATTACCGATAATATCAGACTGCACTGGCCTGAGTGTACACATGCTCAGGTCAGTCTTTTTGTCTGCAACCCGTTATCAGCCATAGAGAGGAACTGATAGATGTCATATCACGGGCCAAAAGCTAAGAAAATGCGCCGCTTCGGGGAAGTGCTGATCCCACGCGCAAAGTACCAGAAGATTATCAGCAATCGCTCCTACCCACCGGGGGAGCACGGTAAAGAGAAGTCGTTCCGTAGTGGTCGCCGTAGTGACTACGCCCAGCAGCTTGACGAAAAGCAGAAGCTCAGCTTCATCTACAACATCCGCGAAAAGCAGCTTCGTCGCTACTTCAAGGAAGCGCGTAACCAGGATGGCCCGACGGGTGAGAACCTGATGAAGATTCTGGAGCGCCGCCTGGATAACATGGTGTACCGCGCTGGTTTTGCCGCGACGATCTGGGCGGCCCGCCAGCTTGTGAGCCACGGCCACGTTATGGTGAACGGCAAGCGCCTTGACCTGGCATCGTACCAGGCTATTCCGGGCGATCAGATCAGCCTGCGTGAGAAGATGCACAAGAATGTTCACGTTGAGGAATCGATGGCAAGTAACCCGACTGTGCCGGAGTACCTGCTGCTGGATCGTGACCAGTTCGTTTGCACGATGACCCGCATTCCAGAGCGCAGCGAAATCCCGGTTCCGATTGAAGAACAGCTCGTGGTGGAGTTTTACGCCCGTCTGGTCTAGTCGCAGCCGCACACCGCATCACAACACAACAGGGACGCCAGGTTATCAGCGTCCCTGTTTTTATTTCCCAATTTGCCGACATTATCGTTTGTACATAATCAAACCAGTGCTATTATAGATATAGTAATTCAGAGTGTGTGGGAAATAGCTATGGCAGATAACAATAGGCCAAACGTCGGTATTGATGGTAATGTTAAAGGGGAAAATGTCAATGTCGGTGGTGTTCAGAATCTAATCACTAATGTATTGAATCTGAGTATTCCGCGTTACTTCCTGTGGATTGCCATTGGTGTGGCAGTCGCAGGAGCCGTTTATTATTTCTACGGGGATATTCGCAAGGTTCTCGAACTGCGTATGGGCTATACATTTTCTGGCGATCCATTCCTATACGGTAAGTTCGGAGTCTTATTGGCTGAATTTGACTCCACCGGGGTAGGAAGCTCTGATGAAACTGCTGAAATAATTGAAGACAGTATCGAGCGTGGCTTCAATGACGCCAATATGCACAGGCAACTCATTCGGTTGCCATACAAAATCAATAATCGTCGAGAGGCTGTAATCGCTGCTGACTTATATAATGCGAGTCTGGTGATCTACGGCGATCACATCAGCGACGTAGACATCGGCAGTACACAAGCCATCCGTATTGACTACGAATACACACCGCAATCGGGAACGGTACTTACTCGTCGTAATGGCGAT
>JBCCQC010000084.1:0-10713 GCA_039024535.1 Chloroflexota bacterium | reverse complement strand
GCTTCAACTGCATTGAGTAACCTCCTCCAGGTCAAATGGCGAGGGTTTCCATTCCCTCGTCATAAATCAGATAAGCAATCCCTCTACAGAGTACGTTTATACAATTTAATCGTGAGATACGCCAATTCTGGTTGGATGCACGCAGGCGGGCATTCATGCTATACTCGTCGTTATGAATCAATGGACGTTTATCGGTCGGGTACTGCTCATCGGGGCCGCTGTAGTGGTCATCTTCGGCGGCGTATTCATCTTCACAGCAGATGATCTATCGTCCGGGCAACGCATTGTAATGTTCACCGGGCTGCTGCTGCCAATGGGTGTACAGGTAGCGTTCGCCCTCATGATGCTGCGCCGTGGCAACGATCTGTATCCCCCTGAAGATTAGGGGGACGCATCAACGCTTTATTCGCTATAGTGCTGTATGTACATTGTGATTCAATAACAGGTTGAGGAGGCTTACATGTCCGATCTTTACGACCAGATTGTCGCTGATAAGGGTAAACTGCGCAACTGGATGGACAAAATTCCGGGGTTGCGTGGCTACATGGACAAAGGCGACCGCCGCACCGCAGACCGGATGCTGCGTGATTACATCGCCGGAGAACTGGAAAAACGCCTGGATCGTTTTGCCGCCGTCGAAAAGAAGATTCTCAAGTCTGGCGGCCTTTCCATGATGAGCACCACCCGCGAGGCAAAAGAAAAGTTCCAGACGTACATCGCAAAGGTCAAAGCTGCCGCCCCCGGCTACTCCGGGCTGTTCGCGGCCATCAAGCTGGACGAGCAAGCAATGGAACGCATCTATGCCTTTGACGAAGCCCAGGTTCGCTATGTGGCACAGTTCGACGACGTGCTGACGAACCTCGAAAATGCAGCGAACAGCGGCGAAGGCCTTGAGGCAGCAGTGCAGGCAGTCTATAACATGGCACAGGAAGCAATGCAGGCCTTTGCCCTGCGTGAAGATGTGTTGACGAACATCAACAAAGATCTGGGCCACGGCTGATCCAGCCCACCAGACCCCGAATTTTTTCTGCATACATTCCAGAACTGAGGAGCAAAAACATGGCACGTATTATTGATGTTGTTGACCACACAAACGTGGGTGATGAAGAACTGGTGTGGCGCGAACCCCAGCGCGGCAGCGGCGACCTGCGCTTTGGCTCACAGGTGATTGTTGGCGAGTCGCAGGCAGCGGTATTCGTGCGTGGCGGCCAGGCACTGGACGTGCTTGGGCCGGGGCGTCACACGCTGTCCACGGCTAACCTGCCCATCCTCTCCAGCGTGATTGGCATGGCGACCAGTGGCCGCACCCCGTTCACCGCCGATGTCTACTTCGTCAACATGAAGGATATGCCGCAGGTAGGTTGGGGCACAAACCCGCCAATCGTGCTGGAAACCCCTGGCTACGGTCGTGGTGTGGCACTGCTGATTACCCACGGCGTCATCGACATCGGCGTGAGCGACCCGCTGATGTTTATCAAGCAGTATGGCGTGGGCAAACCCTCCCTGCACCTCAGCCATATCAAAGAGCGCATTCAATCCATGCTGCTGGGCGAAATCGCCGAACTGCTGTCCAACAGCGGCGCAAAGAGCATCATGGACGCTAACAAACTGCTCGGCGATCTTGAAGGTGCCGCGCTCACCATGCTCAATGACAAGTTTGAAGCCCTTGGTATGCGCATCAAGGCGTTCGAAGCCAAGCCGTTCACCGCCAAAAATGCAACCCTTGATGAACTGGCAAACTACGTCAGCGATGAAGCACTCCAGCGTATCGAGCGTATGGAACGCCTGAACATTGCCCGTGATGCCGCGAACAACGAAGGTCTGGCCGGTGGGCTGGCCGGGGCCGGTGTGGGCTTTGGCGTCGGCAATCAGATTGGCGCCGCTATGGGTGGGCAGATGGGAATGCAGGATCCCAACATGCAGGCAATGCAGCAGCAGCTCCAGCAGCAGCAAATGATGATGATGCAGATGATGCAGAATATGCAGGGTGGCAACGCTCCGGCACAGCCGCCAGCGCAGGCCGCACCCGCTGCCAGCAGTTCCCCGCAGACGAAGGGTGATGTACAGGCCATTCTGGATGACCTCGATATGAAGCTGATGAACGGCGAACTTTCCGAGGCGATCTACACGAAGATGTACCAGAAGTGGGAAGCACGCATGGCAGACATGCCGGATTAACCAACCCTGCTACGCCCGTGGGCTTGCCAGCGGCAAGCCCCTACGGTAACGCAATTGTGTCAATCGTGTAAGCATCGCCCCCGCCATCAATCGTTAACCGTTCGCCCGTCACCGGGTCATACATCCCCATCAACAGTGTATAGTCGCCCTCCGGCACAGTATTTACACCCGGCAGCGTATACACGTCCCGGTATAACGTGCCCGGTTCCCACACATCCGTAGCAGCGCGGCCATTCTGCGGCTCACGGTCATCCTGCGCCCACAATGGCGAGTTCGTCGCCGGGTTAAAATCCCCGGCCATGTGCAAAAATACTTTGTACGGCGAATCCGTCTGCACCATGGGCCGCCAGTAAGCCCACACCACCAGTTCGCCGGTAGGCTGCGGCGGCTGAACAACGCGCACATCTACCAGTTCGGCTACGTCGCCAAATACTGCCAGCGGCGCATCCGTCGTGATTTCATCCGACGAAACGTCCCACGGCATGTATTGCTCCGCACGCAACCCTGCCGGGTCGGTGTCAATCACGCGCTGCATGTTGGCCTCCAGCCATGTTTCCACCACACCATAGCTTGGCCAGTCGGTAAAGCCCTGCGCCGCCAGCCACAGCGAATCGTACTCGCGGCTGAGGCTGGCTAACTGCGCCTCGATTTCATCGGCGGGTTGCTCCGGCGACGCCGGGAGCGCCAGTTCATCTACGGGGATGCGGTACACATCGTTGTAGTAGTAGCCAAAGCCGGGGTCAACCGACGTTTGAATCACGAGATCATCCGCAGCAGCGTTCTCCGCAAGGTATATTGACAGCGCATTCCAGTCCGGGGCTTTTGGCTGATCCGTATGGTACGTGTAAGTTCCCACAAAAGAGAGCGCTATCCACCCCGCTACCAGTCCACCTCCAATCCAGCGACCGCCCCGGTTCGCCAGCAGCGCAATAACCAGCGCCCACGCCGGTATCACACCCATTACATAGCGCGGGGCCAGCACATTTAATCGCAGTGTGACTATACTCAGTAGCACAACCGGCACAATCGCAATCGAACCCAGCAACAGCGCATGTTTCCAGTTATTGCGTAGCACAACAGCTAACCCGGCTGCCAGCGCGACGTAAACCACCACCCACAGCCACGCATCCAGCGCTCCCGGCAGGGCAGTACCAAACGCCAGCGCCTCGGGGAAGTCGATAAACAGCCTTGCAAAGTCAAAGCCAGTGGTAGTGCCGCTGTAGCCACCGCCGGAGCTAATTTCCGGTTGCAAATACCACGGCGCGAGTATCGCCCCGACGGTGAGCATAGCTCCGGCCCACTTCGCATACACGCGCCAGCACAGCCAGTACGCAAACAGCACGTATACGCTGAGCGCAAACATCAGAAACAGTTCCAGATAGTAGACATAGCCGGTTACTGCCACCGCTGTGACGTATGCAATCCACGTTCGCGGGGTATCGCGTTCCAGTGCCCGCAGTGCCAGCCACAACGAGAGTAAACTGAGCGTTGACCAGATGGCGTAGTTACGGGCGTCCTGCGCGTGCCAGATGAGAAACGGCTGCACTGTCCAGATGAGCGTGGCTATGAGCGCAACCCTGTCATTTTTCGTCACCTGCCGCGCAAACCGGAACATCAACGCAATCGCCAGTGTGCTCACCAGCACCGGCAGCATCCGCACAGCAAATTCACTCAGGCCCACCGCCTGCCCCCACATCCGGTAGCTGGCATAGGCCAGTGCTGGCTGCGGGTCAATAGCAATATACGTCTGTAGCGATTCACTCAACGGCGGCATCATCCAGTACTGCACGGTGAACGCCTCATCACCGCGAAAGTCGCTGCGGTCAACGTTCGCAACGCGCAGCCAGAACCCGACGAATATCAGGCACAGCAGCAGAATATGTCGCGTTTTCATAGCCTAGCTGGATTCAGGCAGGGTCGCTTTTTCAAAGGCTTCAATCTGCTCATCGGTCAGCGGGAGGTCGCCGCCTTTAGCCGGGTGCTTACGCATGAAGGTTTTCAGGTTCGGTTTACGCTTTTCCTCGGTATATAGCACCGGGATAGGGGAGTCGGTAATGTCGGCGTCGGCACGCGGGTCAGTCAGCACAATCAGCGCGTCCACGTCCACATCCGGCGCAATCGGCTCCAGAATGCGCTTGATGTATTCCACGGCACGCTCGGCCTCTCCGTTGGGGTCGCCCAGCCCATCCAACCGGAAAATGCCCGTCATTCGCCCGAAAGCACCACGCTCCAACCGCCAGCTATCCCCGTTCACAGTCATATCCCCGGACTGCCAGCGCACAACCATCACGAAAACTCCCTGCGGCGCAATCAGCACATGTTTGGCCGGGGCATGGTAGTAATGGTAGAGCACGCTCCTGTTGCTCACACCCTTCAACCCCTCACGGATGGCCTGTTCCGGGCGTGGCTCACGGATCCACAGGTTCGTCATGTAAACAGCGAACAGCGCCAGAATCAGCGCAAATGGCAGTGTGAGTGTCACGCCGACTTCAATCAGGCTCAGGGTTTCGCTGGAATCATCGCCAAAAATGCCGGAAAAGCTCACGCCCAGGCCAGCCAGCCACACACCCATACTGACGAAAAAAGAATACTGCGCAATCTTGCGGTTGCGCCTCATGATACGCTCGTTGGTTTCAACACGCATAGCGTGACCATCCCCTTCTGGTTGCGGATACAGACACAGGCATGGTAACGGGTGGCTACCATGCCCGGAGTGTTAACTAATTTGGTGTCAGGTACCCGATGTTACCACCACGCGGGATTTCGGCGCAGGCCAGATTTCCGAAAACCTGCGTTTCCAGCAGATCCCAGCGGCGCGGGGTGCCATAAGCCACGCCAATCACGGCCTGGTCACGAATCCCTTCTGGCGGCGCAAGGCAGTGCGTAACG
Source organism: Chloroflexota bacterium (assembly GCA_039024535.1). GTDB lineage: Bacteria > Chloroflexota > Anaerolineae > Aggregatilineales > Phototrophicaceae > DAOTTY01. Next base: position 5,646 of record JBCCQC010000084.1, on the reverse strand, counting down.
GGTAGCAGCAGCGGCCCGCTGATCACATCGCCCTCATCATCGAAGAAAGTCACGTCATAAATCGTGAAACCGTCGCGCCCGCGCAGGTTAAAGCCTGCCGGGGCCACCGGTGCCCGCCATATTTCAACTTCTGTGCAGCTACCGCCGATAGCGCTCTGGTAGGTGATATTGATGTCGCCGTTATCAAAGAACAACCCGGAGCAGCTATTATAGTTGCTCAGGAAGGCAGCAGCACGGTCAGCATCTTCTACAAAACCTTCGCTGCTCAACAGGGACGGGTTTGTATCTGCCGGGACGTTGGCCGACCGCGCAAACGCGGTAATGCGTGCCACGCCGCCAATATCCAGGTTAACTGGCTCGCTGCCATCGCTGGGGCCGAGGATGGTGGCATTGCTCAGGCTCAACAGGTTAAACGTCGTCCCAGGCGACCACGCCCAGTACGTCAGCACGGACGACCCCTGCGTATCTGCCAGAAATTCAAGGCCAACCGGCAGGTTAAAGCCCACCCACACCACCGGCGCAGTCACAATAACTGGCTCCTGGAACTGCGCGACGAATACGCCCCGCTGCGTAATAGAAACCTGCTGTAGGCCCACCAGTTCCGCATCTGCCGGGGAACCGCCGTTCGCGTCCTGGTAGACGACGACATCGGCCACGCTGTTCGGTACGGGGGACTCAACCTGGAGCGTCACGCTTTCGATGATGGTCGGCAGTTGCAGCGACGTTGGCGTCAGGTCAAAGCCATTGAGCACAACCGTGCGCTCACCTTCAATCCGCCACACATCATTATCCAGGCCACGATTGTTATCGAGGCGAATCTGCCCCGCCTGCGCGTTCAGGGGGACGGCCAGCACGACCATCAGTGATAAAACCACGAGTGCAAAAACGATCTTTGGTGTTTTGCGTTGCATAATTGGATTCCTCATTGTGCATAAATGAGTGCTGCTTGCCCCCGTATTGTAGATTTCAATGAGGGTGCGGTCAAGCAACCGGCCACACTGTGCCATTGTATCGTATGGGAGCGTCGTTATAATGTGTGCGCTTCCAGATTGTGAGACAGGACACGAGCGTATGCAGGAATTCGCGTTTTTGCTGGTCATCATGCTGCTGATTATGGGCGGCTACTGGTCGTTTTTTGTCTATCCGCGTCAGCGTGAGTTCAAGCAGCGTCAGAACTACGTCCGCCAACTGGCACTGGGCGACGAAGTAGTTACCTTTGGTGGGGTGATTGGCCGGATAGTTGATGTAGACGGCGAGGCCGGAGTGGTACTGGTAGAAGTTGCCGATGGCGTCGTGGTGCGCTGTATCGCCGCTTCAATTGTATCAGCATTTGACCCGGAAGAAATTGCACACAATGCCCGCCGCGCCCGTCAGCAGGACGAATCTGCACAGGCTTAACACACATAGAGAGATAAAAACTCAATGAAGATTTCATACCCGTGGCTGGTGGTGGTCATTCTGCTGGCTATATTTGCAACATGGATGGCACTCCCGGCAACCAACGGGACCTCTTTTGATTTCAATAACGACGGCGAAGACGACATTGCGATTGACCAGCCGCTGGGCCTTGACCTTGTGGGTGGGTTGCGTGTGCTGCTGGAGGCCGAACTACCGCCGGATGCATTCACGGAAGAAGAACTGCGCGAGACGGCTAACAGCGTCAGCCGCCGTGTAAACGCCCTCGGACTGACCGAGGCCACCGTGCAGGTGCAGGGCAATACGCGCATCCTCGTAGAAATCCCCGGCGTTACCGACTCGGCACGCGCCATCAGTACCATCCAGGAAACAGCCCTGCTGGAGTTCGTGAACTTCAGCGGCCTCGCCGGTGGGCAACTCACCGCGCTTGACGGCGCAAACATCCTGACGACAGAGCAAAACCAGGTATTCGAGCAGCGTGCCATCACATCCGATGTGCCGCTGGAAACACTGGTGGTAGATCTCGCCGTCAACCCGAACACAGGCCTACCCTTCGAAACCGTCATGACGGGGGGGGGGCTCGCAGCGGCGGCAGCCGTATTCAGCCAGCAAAGCGGCTGGGTCATCGAATTCGAGGTCGCCAGCGACGCGCAGGACATCTTCGGGGACTACACCGGCAGCAACATCGGCCAGCCAATGGCAATTGTCCTTGACGGCGAAGTGCTCAGCTTCCCGACGATCCAGGCAGCACTGCCAACCGGCGGGGTGATCTCCGGTAACTTCACGCAGGAAGAAGCCGAAACACTGGCACTCCAGTTACGCTCCGGTTCGCTTCGCATCCCACTGAGCGTAGAAAGCACCTCGCAGGTAGGCGCGACGCTGGGCCAGGAAAGTGTGCGGCTCAGTATTCAGGCCGGCATCATCGGCGTGATTATCGTGCTGGCATTCATGTTCATCTACTACCGCGCACTGGGCATCGCCGCAGACCTCGCGCTGCTGGTATTCATCGCGCTTAACCTCGCGCTGTTCAAGATGATTCCGGTTACGCTCACACTGCCAGCAATTGCCGGTTTCCTGATTTCTATCGGTACGGCTGTCGATGGCAATATCCTGATCTTTGAGCGCATCAAAGAAGAAGTGCGAGATGGCAAGCCACTCAACGAAGCCCTGACCTCTGGCTTTGACCGTGCATGGGCCTCCATTCGAGACTCGAACACCTCCACAATCATCATCTGTGTTATTCTGTTCTTCTTCGGGCAAACGCCGGGTGCCAGCATCGTAAGCGCATTTGCCATCACTCTCGCGCTGGGGCTTATCCTGAACCTGTTCACAGCGATTGTGGTTACTAAGACCTTCCTGAGCCTGATTACCACATGGCAGTACGACTACATTGACCAGCATGAATGGACGCTGGGCGTCTAAATAGACAGAACTGAGGCAATTATGTTCCAACTGGTACAGCGACGACGACTTTACTTCATCTTTTCCGGCATCATTATCAGCATCGGCATTGCGATGATGATCTACTCTACATCGACAACCGGTGCGCCGTTCCTGCTGGGGATCGACTTCAGTGGCGGCAGCATCTACGAGTTTGGCTATGATGAAACCGTCGAAGAGCAGCAAATCCGCGATGTGTTTGCCACTCTCGGCCAGGATAGTATCATTCTCCAGCGCATTGGTTCCCCGGAGGATAACCGCTGGAGTGTACGCGCCGGGGTGCTTGATGAAGGGATTGCTACCACTGATGTGATCGACGCGCTGGACACAATCGCCACGGTAGACCGTGATGCCACGCGCTTTGAAGAAGTATCCCCCACCATTGGTAGCGAGGTCACACGATCCGCCCTTTTCGCGGTAGCAACGGCGTCCGTTGTGGTGACGGTGTTCATTGTGTCCGCTTTCCGCAAGATCCCCAATGCGCTGCGCTACGGCCTCAGCGCGATTGCCGCAATGGTGCATGATGTGATGATTATGCTGGGTATCGTGTCTTTTGCCGGGGTGTTCTTCGGCTGGGAGGTTGACGCGCTGTTCCTCACAGCGGTGCTGACGGTAGTAGGCTTCTCCGTGCAGGACTCAATCGTCGTGTTCGACCGTATCCGCGAGAACATCCCGAAATACCTCGGGGAACCCTACGAAACGATTGTAAACCGCAGTGTGCTGGAAACCATCCATCGTTCGCTGGCAACGCAGTTGAATGCTTTCTTCGTGATGGCGGCGATTCTGCTGTTCGGTGGCCCGTCTGTCAAGCAGTTCATAGCAATCCTGTTCATCGGTTTGCTATCCGGTACCTACTCCTCTATCTTCATCGCTGTACCACTGCTGGTAGCATGGGAAAAAGGAGAAATTCCGGGGGTTTCTGGCGGCTACAACCTCGAAAAACGAGAGCGTGAGGCCGCCCGCGCCTAGATAACCTGTTCCGGGGTACGGAAGGCCCGTACCCCGCGCCACTATCCAGAAACTGGCATGGTCACAAAGAACGTAGACCCCTTACCATGTTCACTCTTCGCCCACACGTTACCGCCGTGCGCCTCGGCAATATGCCGGGTAATCGCCAGCCCCAGCCCCGTCCCCTGCGTATGACCGGCAGTATCTGCCACGCGGAAAAACTTGGTAAACAGGTTTTTCATGTTATCTGGAGAGATGCCAAACCCGGTATCCTCTACAGAGACTTCCACAAACGACGCATCGTTTTCCACCACTTCGCGCGTCCGCACATAAACGTGCCCGCCATTGCGATTGTATTTGATCGCATTGGTAAACATGTTCAGGATCACCTGCTTATACTTACCCCGGTCGCCGTTGATGGTATGGTCATGAATGTTCAGGTGGAAAGTGATGTCTTTTTCGTCCGCCTGATGAATGACAACATCCACACTCTCACGGATCAGCTTTTCAAGGTCAAACGGAGCCTTTTCTAGCTGGAACCGACCGGATTCAAGGCGTGCCAGGTCAAGAAATTCACTGGTCATGCGGATCAACCGCTCGGTTTCGCCGTGCATGGTGTCGATAATGTCTTTGTGTTTCTCCTGCGGCAGTTCCGGGCGCTGCAATAGCACCGTACTGGCCTTGAGCGCGGCCAGCGGTGTACGGATTTCATGTACCATTTCTGCAATAAAGTCGCTCTGTTGAAACAAACGAGCGTTTTCAATGGCGATGGCAGCCTGCCCTGCCAGCGTGGTCATCGTTTCAATATCTTCGCTGCTATAGTCAGAGCCATCCTGCTTGTTGATCGCCTCCAGCACACCGATAACTCTATCGTGCGTACGCATAGGAACGCCCAGCAGGTCGTTAGTCTTGAAAGCGATTTCCTTGTCCACATCGTCATAAAATTCTGGCGTCTGTGACGCATCGTTAATCACACGCGGCTCACCGTGGGTGGCAATCCACCCGGCAATACTACCCTCCATCGGCACAGTAATCCGATCCATCTCGTGCGGCTTGATGTTCGACGCAGCCTCAAAGCGGAGTTCGCCGCTGGACGGGTCAATCAGCATGATGGAGGCCGCCTCCACATTGGTCAGTTCCTGTGCTGCCCTGATGATTGTTTCCAGCAGAGAGCGCAGGTCAAATGTGGTGTTCAACTTCTGGCTGATGGCAATAATTCGCTCATAACGCGCGAGCAGCTTATTTTCGGTCAGGGTGTTTTCTTCGGTCATAAATGGCTATCCACACACTCAATTAGTCCGGGAAGAATTTCTGTAACGTCCCCGCGCAGGATGACATCAGCAAGGCGGTCAGCGGGAGTTGGTTCTTTATTCACTATAATGATACGCGTGCCATAATCTGAGGCAAGTTGGGGCAGGTGATTTGCCGGGGCAACCTGCAACGACGACCCGGCCACCAGCAACACATCAGCCTTCATAATTGCACGCCGTGCATTGTACACCTGCTGAACAGGGATTTGCTCACCGAACAGAATAACATCCGGCTTGATGACAGCCCGGTCGGTACAGTCACACAGCGGGATGTCGCCCGTTTGCATAAATGTCTTCAGCAGGGCATCGGCAGCATATTTTTTGAAGCAGTGGGTACATGTGGCTGTGCGCAGGCGCCCATGCAGCTCATAAACCGGGTCACTACCTGCGGCACCATGCAGATTATCAATGTTCTGGGTGATGATCGACCGTAACAGACTGCGTTCCTGTAGCTGAACCAGTGCCCGGTGTGCCACGTTGGGTTGCGCCCGCAATACCGTCCTCAGCAACGGCTGCACCCACTCAAAAAAAG
>JBCCQC010000083.1:0-10873 GCA_039024535.1 Chloroflexota bacterium | reverse complement strand
CTGCGCTGCACGGGATCATCTGGCGGTAATGGTAGCGCAACGGGTGATGATGATGATGATGGTGGTAGCAGTAGTGACAATGACGATGACGACTAAAGTAGGTTATCGAAAATAACGTGAAACGAGGTATGCTGTTTCTAAAAATGCCTCAATGTCACTACGTTCTGGCTCCAGCTTTCGCTCCCCCCGGCCTGAATCAATGGGATGAAAGGCGATAGAGCACCATCAATGGAGTTTCATAATGGCAAGCCCACCACCTGGTGTTTTGTCAGGTGGCACCGTTACCGTGAGTGCTTGCTCGTGATGCTGGTTGGTTTCTCCAGTCAGTAGATTTGTGAGTTGTAACGGTGCTTGAACATTTAAATCCTCCAGATTCACTGTTACCGTAATGTCACGGTCCGTATGGATATTCCCCACAATCACAACCGCTGCCTCGTTGTTCCAGCGCAGGTATGGCGAAACCGTCGGATAGTTGGACTTAAACGGGACGCGCTTGATGTGTTTCGATGTGGTGTTGGGTTGCGCGCCAAGGATCTCTATCTCATGGTTTCGGATAGCAATGATCTTTTTTGCATCATCTAACATCTCGCGATGACGGTCGGCCTCAAGCTGATCCCATTGCAACATACTACCATAAAGCCATTTGCCCTCACCCGGATTTGCTCCACCGAATAGGTCCGGCGACAGCGTTGGGATAGGTGTGTAGTCCGCATCGAATTCTTCACCCGCCATCATGATGGGAATCATGCCAGAAAAGCAGAGGCCGTATCCGAATATCATTCTGCTTCCTTGAGCAACAAACGGATTGTCACCCTGAAATCCATCCCATCCATCATCATGGCAACTCAGTTGCACTGATGACCACGCCCAGCGCGGCACCATGTCATTTGTTTGTTGTCCGAGCGCGTAATCTAACCACTGTTCCCAGCGCTCAATCGTCCACTCGTGAGCACGTCCGTCCTTACAGTAGTCTTCCTCCCACGAAATATGGTGTGGGTCCAGAACGGTGTAGCGGTCACGCTGGACAAAATCAATAACTTCGATAAAGTCATCAATGGGGACGATGTCTGTGATACCAGATTGGCGAATATACTCATTTGCCCCTTCGTACTCCAACTCGTTGATTATGACAATTTCTTTTCCAGTCTTCGCCACATTTTCCCGGATGCGCTTCCAGAGATCAGGGCGACGCATTCCTAAGTCCACACGGTAGCCATCTATACCGTAGTCCACAATGTACTTAGTCCAAAGATCAACCCACCAGTTATCAAGTTCAGGATTTTTCGCCTCAAAGTCATAGTCGGACATTCCCCAACTCTCTCCTTTGAACCAATCTGGATGAGCTTCCACGAGTGGACTGTTTTTCATCACACCATGACCAACCAGCTCAAGAATCACACGGATGCCATAAGCATGTGCAGCCTCTATCAGGTCACGAAAATCCTGATCTGTACCCAGGCCCGGGTCGATTTGATCTGGATCGAAAACGGTGTACTGCGTCCAGATATTGTAGAAGAAGCTGTCATGTCCCAGGGAGTGGCCTGACAACCAAATCGCATTTATGCCAAGATCTGCAAGATAGGGAAGTTTTTCTTGCGTGCTCTTGAATGTGCCACTCTCAGGTCCATTTGGTGATGTAAAGCCCTTGGTGTTAATCTCGTAAATAAACAGGTCTTTTAGCCAGTCAGGTGAATCAGGGTATTTGTAGTTTGTCATACCTCTTCCTCATCTCTATATCTCCTCCAAAAAATTATGTGAATAGACTACAAAAGATCTACGTTTCATCTACAAGCAAATCATGGTTTGCCTGTGCAGATTTCTGTATGCCCATTGTGCTAAGGATACTCACAACTGATAAGTGTTGTCAAATTCTGTTGATTGATGATGTTTTTCTGTTTTTAGTGTCATTATCCTGTTGCAACATTGCGAATATTGAAGCAACAAGACACATCAGAGCACAACTGCGGCGATAACTTCTAGTCCACGCTCTTCCAAAGATCGGATATCAGACTCAGCAATGTTGTCAGTGATGACGGCGTCGACCTCTTCAAAGCGGGCGAAGCGGGTGAATGACCTCCTTCCGAATTTACTTGAATCGCACAATAAATAGTTCTTACTTGAGGACCTGATAATTGCCCGTTTCATTTCGGCTTGCTCTGTATCGGGCGTACTTGCGCCAAACTCAATGTCAAACCCGTTTGTGCCGAGAAACGCATAGTCTGCAGTGAACGCACTTAAGCTACGAACAGCAGCAGCACCGATAACGCAGTGATAGCCGGAGCGAATTTTTCCCTCGAGCATGAAGATGTCGAGATTCGGATACTCATCAGCGAGAAGCGCGATTTGGAGGTCATTTGTCACAACACGAACACGATGATGCTTGCCAAGTAACCGAGCTAATTCGTACGTCGTCGTACCAACGTCTAGGATGAGCGTGTCGCCATCTTCTACACAGCCTAATGCGGCTTGAGCAATGAGTTTTTTTGCCTCTATATTCTCGATTTGTCGCTGTTCAAGCGCGGTTTCGGCCCCGGTTTTCTGTCGTGGCATAGCTCCCCCGTGAGTTCGCACGAGGAGTCCCTGTTGCTCCAGTTCACGTAGATCATTGCGAATTGTTGTGGGAGATACATCGAATATTTCAGTCAGCTCAGAGACGGTCAAAGCACCAAGCTCTATGCGCTCTACAATTGCTTGCTTTCGTTCTTCGGCAAATACCAGTTTGTTTGGCTTTTGCATGACTCAACTCCGTTTTCTAATTTGAGATATTTGTGGCACGGCAGAATGCCATTTCTGGTTTGCAGTCCCCTACGATCATCGTTGAATATCACAACATCCATTGATATTACGCTAGCACCATGTGATTTGCACCTTTGCCAGCATACATGCGCAACCTGTGTTCCTCTTTAGTTTACTCCAACAGTATATGATAACAAACATCAATATTTGACATAAAAACACAATAAATGATAGAATTGTCTGTGTTTAAGCTATTCAACTATTATCGCCCGTCTTCTAGACCCGTTGGAGCAGTAACGTGAACGTTGCAATTATTGGCACAGGCATTATGGGGAACGCGCATAGCAATGCATGGAGAAATGCTCCACGATACTTCGCCATGAATCAGAAGCCTGTGCTTAAGGTTGCATGTGGTCGCAATGCGGCTAAGTTGCGCACGTTTGCTAATAATTGGGGATGGGAAGAAACGGATACCGATTGGCGGAGAGTGGTTATCAGGGACGATATTGATATCGTGGATATAACGACACCGACACATTTACATCATGATATTGCAGTCGCTGCAGCTCAGAACGGCAAACATATTCTCTGTGAAAAGCCACTGGCTCGAACAATCAAGGAAGCCGTCGCAATGGCAGACGTGGCTGATTCGGCACAGGTTGTGCATTATTTGAACCACAACTATCGGCGTGTTCCAGCAATCCGCCTCGCAAAAGAAATTATCGCCAACGGTGACCTTGGGGAACCATATCACTGGCGTAGTGCCTACCTGCAAGATTGGGCGAGTAGTGGTGCCGTCCCTCTGAGATGGCAGTTTCGAAAAGATACTGCTGGTGGGGGTTCCCATTTTGATCTCAACTCTCACAGTATTGACTTGAGCAGATACCTGGTCGGCGAAATAGATTCGGTAATGGCAATGATGACAACATTTGTCGGAGAACGCCCTTATCCGATGCGACGTGATGAAAACCCATCAAGTAATCGTAGCTTGGGTAAAGTGACAGTTGATGATGCGGCGCTCGTTATTGCTGCTTTTGACAACGGTGCATTGGGGTCTTTTGAAACATCGCGCTTTGCACTGGGAAGAAAAAACCACAGTACGTTTGAAATCTACGGCAGCAAGGGGAGCTTATCCTATAACCAGGATCATCCAAATGAGATTCGGTTTTTCAACGGGGATGATCCATCACATAGTCAGGGGTTTCGCACCATTCCTGCGACGTATTCCGGGTTGCAGCGTGATATGAACGATTGGTGGCCTTTCGGCAAGACTGTTAGTTACGGCGATGAGTTCCACCTCGCGATCTACGATTTCATAACTGCTATTGAAACTGGCGGAGAAATCGAGCCAAATTTCCATGATGGAGTCAAGGGGCTAGAAGTGCTTGTCGCAGCAGTAACATCTGCCAGCACTGGACGTGAGGTGAGCATCCACCAGGACGTAACAAGTAGCGACTAGGAGTCCATGTTATGCCGACACATCGGTACCTTATTGGAGTCGATCTGGGAACAAGTAGTACAAAAGCTGGCCTGTATCGCACTGACGGTTCTCTTGTTGCGGAGGCCGTCGCCGAGGTTCCAATCCTATACCCAAAATCAGGTGTGGTGGAACAGGAGAACGAGGATTTCTATCAAACGGCTTCAGAAACTGTGCGAACCGTTATAGAGCAAAGTGGCATCGAACCACGAGACATTGCGGCTATAGCTTTCGACAGCCAAATGGCAGGGGTGGGGTCTATCAATGAAGACTTCAAACCCGCGACACGTTTTGACTCCTGGCTAGATATGCGATGTGAGCCGTACATCGACTACCTCAGCAAGAATCATAGGGACCGCATCACCGAGCTAACGGGCTGTGCCCCAACATGTGACCACGGCCCCAAAATGATGTGGTGGAAGAACGAGCGCCCGGAACTGTATGCAAATGTCGCCAAGTTTGTGATGCCTTCCACATTTGTCGCGGGCAAGATGGTGGGCTTACGAGCAGAGGACGCCTTTATCGATCACACTTTCTTGCACTTCACAACACTAGCGGATGCAAGCAAAGGTGAATGGTCCGATGAGCTTATAGAGATTTTGGGCCTGAGCCGAGACAAACTGCCCAGGATCGTGGAACCGTGGTACATCGTCGGTGAGGTTACAGATGCTGCTGCGAAACAGTTCGGCCTGGCACCGGGCACGCCAGTTGCTGCTGGCTGTGGTGACACTGCCGCTGGCGCGTTGGGCGCAGGGGTTGTTCGTCCCGGTATGGTTTTCGACGTTGCTGGCACAGCAGCCGTGCTTGCGGCCAGTACAGATACCTTCGTGTCAGATGTGAAGCACCATGCGCTGCTTACGATGCGTTCAGTTATCCCGGATTTGTGGCATCCATTGGCATACATTGCCGGTGGGGGGCAGGCGATTGTTTGGTATCGAGATCAGTTCTTTAACGCACTCCGTGGGGAATCTCAGGTAAGCGAGGATGATGTGTTCCTTGCGATGGCCCAATATGCTGAGAGTGCCCCGGCAGGGGCGGAGGGGTTGTTCTTCTCGCCCCATCTGGGCGGGCGCATCTGCCCGGCAACCCCGGAAATGCGCGGGGCGTGGGTTGGGTTCTCCTTGGGGCACACGCAAGCCCATTTCTCTCGATCTGTACTGGAGAGTATCGCCTATGAGTATGCCTTCTATCTGAGTGCCCTTCGTGATGCAATCCCCGGATTGCAGCTCCACGAAACGCGTGTGATCGGTGGAGGCGCACGCAGTGACTTCTGGAACCAGATCAAGGCCGATGTGCTGAGGGTGTCGTACCAACGCTTAAACCGTACCGAGTTCGGCACCTGGGGTGCTGCCATGATTGCTGGTAAGGCGGTTGGCATCTACGACGATCTGGCAGAGGTAGCAATGAAGCACGCGCAGCCTGCGGGTGATCCGTTTGTGCCTGACCCGGAACATGAAGCGGTATACGACCAGATCGTCAGTCAGTACATCCGTTTACAAACAACGTTGACGGATACGTTTGATTGGCTGCACAAGTAAGTCTTATTTTTAGAGCAAACTGTAACTAAATACAAAAAGGGGAAGCTTATGGCAGGGAATATTCGGATTTGTATGATTGGCGCCGGGCGTGTTGGTAAGTTGCACTCAGGGGTCTATAAGCGATACATCCCTGACGCAGACGTCGTCGCCATTGTTGACCCTGCAACAGAGGTTCTGAATGATACCGCAGATGAATATGGTATCGACGGTCGGTACGAATCTCTGGAAGAAGCACTCGATAAACATGAGTTTGGCGCGGTTGTGATTACCACCCCAACGTTCACACACCGCGACCTGACCGTGATGGCTGCCGAAAAGGGCAAACACGTTTACTGTGAAAAGCCAATGGCGATGACACTCGAAGAGTGTGATGAGATGATGACCGCCTGTGAGAAAAATGGGGCGCTGCTGCAAATCGGTTACATGCGTCGTTTCGACCCGGAGTTCATGCACGCGGAGGAGTTGATCCGTAACGGGGCCATTGGCGACGTCATGCAGGTGAAGTCTTTAACTCATGGGCCGGGGTTGCCCCCGATGTGGGCCAATGATATTTCCCGCTCCAATGGAATGATTGCAGAGGTGAACAGCCACGACCTCGACTGTGTTCGGTGGCTGACGAAATCCAATATAGAGCGTATCTATGTGGAGGCAGCGAACTTTAAGGGCAAGGAACGTGGCGTCCCATTCGAGAACTTCTACGACAATATGTTTGCAACTATCCGTTTCGAGTCCGGCGCTCTCGGCAACATCGCAGGTGTGTGCCCGTGTGATTATGGTTACGATGCGCGTGTCGAGATCATCGGCAAGAAGGGCATCATGCAAATCGGTGAAATGCAGAGCAAGGCCGTGGTAGTCTGTGTGAACCGTGACGAAGGTATCATCACGCCGATGTACAGGCGTTGGCAGGAGCGTTTCGCAGATGCCTACATTAACGAGCACCAGCACTTCGTAGAGTCGATCCAAAAAGACACCATGCCGAGTGTGAACGGTGAAGATGGGCGGTGGGCTGTTGCGGGTGTCATCGCTGGGACGAGATCGCTGTTAGAGCAACGTCCAGTGCTTATGAAGGAAGTGCTCTAAGGATGTCTGCAATGATGACAGCAGCGGTCTATCATGGGCCGCAGGACATTCGTGTAGAGCAGGTACCTCGGCCCGAAATTGATAAGGACGAGGTTCTCGTCAAGGTTCTGGCTGCCAACATCTGTGGTACAGACCTGCGCATTTACAAGGGCGGGCACCGCAAGTATCCAGAGGGAACGGTGCGGATTCCTGGCCACGAGGTGGTCGGTGAGATCGCAGAGATGGGCAGGGAAGTACAGGGGTATACGGTAGGACAACGCGTATTTATCGCTCCCAATATGGGGCACAGTCATGATCGCAATACGATCTCTGGCAACAACAACATGGACCCGAATTTCAAGGCCATTGGAATCAATTTGGATGGGGCGTTTGCTGAATACATGCGCGTGCCAGCGCTTGGCGTGAATCAAGGCAATCTCATGGCGTTAGGGGATGATGTCGATCCGGCTGAGGCTGCCTGTGTAGAGCCACTGGCCTGTGTACTCCGTGGACAAAATGCAGTCAATGTGCATAGCGGTGATGTTGTGGTAATTATGGGAGCTGGCCCCATTGGCATCCTGCACATCATGCTTGCTAACCTTCGCGGCGCAACACGTGTCATTGTCAGCGAGCCATCCGGGGCACGGCGCGAACAGGCTCTCAAATTTGGGGCAGATGTCGCAGTGGATCCAATTCAGGGTGATCTCACCGCAGCAGTGATGGATGCCAGTGGTGGGCGTGGGGCCGATGTGATTATCACAGCCGCCCCGGCAAAGGTCGCGCAGGAATCCGCATTGAACCTTGCTGCTATCGGCGGGCGTATTAACTTCTTTGGTGGGTTGCCGAAGCATGACCCATACATTCAGTTTAATTCCAACACAGTGCATTACCGTGAACTGGTTGTGACAGGGACAACGGCATGTAGCACCTATGATTGCCTGCGCGCCCTAGAACTGGTGAAATCTGGTCGGCTAGATTTATCTGGTATTGTGACCATGCGTATGCCACTTGCAAAAGCCAATGAGGCATTTGTAGCCGCTGCTGACGGTACAAACCTGAGAGTTGCGCTGGAGCCATAACGCGATGATCAAGCAGATCATAACGGTCACAGGGCCGGCAAACCCAACGGATATGGGCGTTATTGATGCTCATAGTCATGTTTGGATTGAGCCGGTACCGGGGGGGCACCCTGCTGCGCCCATGCTCTTCGATGAGGAAGAGATCATTTCCGAACTCAAGGATTATGTTGCGGCTGGTGGCGGCAGTATTGTTGACTGCCAGCCGCTCAACTGTGGGCGCGATGCGAACCAGCTACACAAATTATCCGTTGCATCCGGGGTGAAGATCGTCGCGTGTACGGGGTATCACCTCCGGCAGTACTACGCTGATGACAACGCGCCACTGTGGGATATGACATCCGATGAGGCACGGGCCTTTTTCGTTGGCGAGATTCGTAATGGGTTAATCGAAACGCGTAACGCCACTGTTATCCATCCCGGATTTATCAAGATTGCCGCAGAGGCGACGTTTGAAGCATCCCCACGGCACCTGTTCGAGGCCGCTGCTGTTGTTGCCAAAGAGACAGGGTATGCCATCGAAATGCACACCGAACGGGGTGCGGCAATTGAGAACTTTTTGACGTTCTTCGCGGAACAAGGGCTGTCGCCAGATCGGCTGGTGTTTTGCCACGTTGACAAACGTGCGGATTTCGGCTTACACGAGGAGATGGTCCAGGCAGGGGTGATGATGGAGTACGACACCTTCTATCGCGCCAGGTACAACCCCGAGGATAATCTGTGGCCCCTTCTGAGCAAGATGATTGATGCCGGCTACGCGGACCGCGTTGCATTGGCAACCGATATGGCAGGGGGTGAACTGTGGTCAACCCTCGGCGATGGCCCGGGGTTGACTGCATTTATGACACGAATTGGCACGAGGCTTCGTCAGATGGGGATTGAGCATGGCATCATTGCCGGGCTAATGGGTGGCAACATCGCTCGTCGTTTATCAGTAGACATTGAACAGAAGGAGTAAGGCATCAGATGGAAATGAAAAGTGTCCCGTTCACGTTCGACGTACCCGAACCCGATTTTGTCCCGTCGGAATATGACAACCATATCCAGCGCCCACTGAGCAAAATGAAGGGACAATATCTCGATACCGAGGCCTATGACAGGGCCTTATCAGCAGAAGATCGCTTGTTGTATCAGGTTTACGAGCTTCGCCGCCCAGAAATTGCGGGGGAACTGCTACATGGGATTTCTATCGTCCATCCCGGTAAGGTCGGCGATGAGTACCACATGACCAGAGGCCACTTCCACACCGTGCTAGAGACAGGTGAGATCTACTACTGCCTCAAGGGGACCGGGTTTATGGTGATGGAAACGCCAGAGGGCGATTGGGCAGTCGAGCCACTGTACCCGGGCCGCGTGCTGTATGTCCTACCGCGCTGGGCACACCGTTCCGTCAACGTAAACCTAGAGGAAGATCTGGTGACCTTTTTCGTTTACCCCGGTAATGCGGGACACGACTACGGCACCATCGAAGAGCAAGGGTTCCGTAAGCTCATAGTCGAACAAGACGGCAAGCCGACTATTGTCGATAACCCGCGCTGGCAACCCCCTGAACAACAATGAAACCACTCAACGAATGTCATGTGCTCGTGACACCCACCTCATATGGGCGCAACGACGATGCGCTCAAGACCAGGCTAGAATCCTTAGTCGGTGAAGTGACCTACAACACGACAGGCAAACCCCTGACGTCGGAAGACCTACAAGCAATCCTGCCGGGGGTTGATGGATACATTGCCGGGTTAGATGTGATTGACGATGCAGCCCTCGCTATAGCGGATCAACTTCAGGTTGTGGCGCGTTATGGTGTGGGCTACAGCAATGTGAACCTTGACGCCGCTAAAGCAAAGGGCATTGTCGTGACGAACACACCCGCCGCCAACGCAAAATCGGTTGCAGAGCTGACTATCGCCCTACTGATGAACCTGATGCGCCCGGTCATTGACGCCGCCAACGACACACGCAAAGGCGGTTGGATGCGGACAACGGGCGTCTCGGTCGACGGCAAGACGGTCGGGCTTATTGGCCTTGGTGCGATTGGTCGGGAGGTGGCCCGGCGGCTGCAGGGGTTCGACTGCAAGATCATTGCGTTTGATGTCACCTACGACAACGCATTTATTGAGCAGTACAACATTCAAACGGCAAGCATAGATGAACTGCTCCCGGTGTCAGACGTTGTTTCGATGCATGTCCCCGTGTTGGACGCCACACGTAACATGGTTGATGAGGCGTTTGTGGGCAAGATGAAAGCCGGGAGTTACCTCATCAACACGGCTCGCGGGGAGTTAATCGATGAAGATGCGCTGCTGAGCGCCCTGGAGCGTGGTCACATCAAAGGGGCAGCCATGGACGCCTTCCAAACAGAGCCGCCGGGTGCGGCGCATCCGCTGTTGCAAATGCCGCAGGTCATCCCGACCCCGCACATGGGTGCTCATACAGATGGTGCCTCCAATATGATGGGGTGGATGGCTTTTGATAATTGTATCGCTGTACTCAAAGGGGAAAATCCACTGCATCCAGTGGGCTAACATCACATGAATAAAACTGAAACGGTACAAAAAGTCAAAGCGTTGGGCTTGCTGGCGGTATTACGTGGCCCATCAGAGGAAGTCACCATTAACATGGTAGACGCACTTGTTGCTGGCGGAGTGATGGGGATCGAGGTGACGTATACCACCCCGAATGCACCGAGCGTTGTCCGGCAGTTAAAGGCCAAATACGGCGATGACATCCTACTCGGCATGGGCACCCTCACAGAGCCAGCCCATGCTGCTGAAGCGGCTGAGGCCGGGGCGAATTTCCTCGTCAGCCCACACACCGAGCCAGAACTGGCGGCGGCGATGCGCGATACCGGGCTAGCTATGATGATGGGGGCTTTAACGCCGTCGGAGGTTGTACTATCTCGCAAACTGGGCAGCGATGTGGTGAAGATGTTCCCCGGCTCGATGGGTGGCCCTGCTCACATGAAGGCTCTCAAAGGCCCCTTCCCG
>JBCCQC010000082.1:0-10895 GCA_039024535.1 Chloroflexota bacterium | reverse complement strand
CTTCCCCAACCCTGACAACTATCTGGCGTTTGACACGCTACAACCGGAAATCGAAGCGCTTGTGCAAAGCGCAATTGACGTCCATGCAGCACATAACTGTGACCTGCTGGGGATTGGTATCGGGTTGACGGGGCTGGTTAACGTAGATGAGGGTATTTCGATTCACTCGCCCAACCTCGGCTGGCGCAATCTACCCATCCGGGACATCTTCGAAGACCGCTTTAAATTGCCTGTTTTCGTCGGTAATGGTGCGGCACTCGCTGCACTCTCTGAGCGCCACTATGGATTATCTCAGGATGTGCAGAATTCCATCTACGTTGCAACCAGCCATACCGGTGTTGGCAGCGGCATCTTCATCAACAACCAGCTATTCCACGGAGTGCGCGGCTATGCGGGAGAGATCGGTCACATGGTCGTGAACCCGGCAGGTACCCGCTGTGGCTGTGGACGAATTGGCTGCTGGGAAACAGAAATCGGTGAGCGTCACATCGCACAGCGGCTCATCGCGCGGATTGCCGCTGGTGAAAAGTCTATTCTCGCAGATCAAACGGATATTACCCTGCGTGGGATACTGAATGCTGCTGCACAGGACGACGCACTCGCCATAGAAACTATCGACACCCTGTGTCGTATGCTGGGGCTGGGGCTGGCGAACCTCGTGAACATCTTCAACCCGGATATGATCGTGCTTGGCGGTATCTTCCGCGACTTGCCCCAGCCCTGCATTGCCCGGGTACAGCAAATTGTAGAATCGGAAGCGATGGGAGTTGCCAGCAGCGGCATACAAATCATTCGTGGTGCTCTGCCAATGGAAGACGCCTGTGTGCTGGGGGCAGCGGCCCTTGTGCTGGACGACGTGCTGCGTGTACCAACGTTCCATGCTATCCGATAACGACCCATGTACATCCACACACGGCATTCGCCCGATGTGATGTGTTTTCGTCAGCAACTTACCCGGGGAGGAACAACCCGTACAAAAACCAGAATCACCGATCGCTCGTTTACAAAATATCATTTCATTGCAAAAGAGGACAAACAACTCATGAATAGCCGAAATATACTTATGACCCGGATTGCCCTGATGCTGTGCCTCGTGCTGCTGGCAATTGCCCCGGCAGCAGCGCAGGATGTAGTCGAACTGGAATTCGTGAACTGGATTGGCAGCGAAGAAGCCACCGCCGATGACCTTGAGGCGATGCTGGCCGCGTTTATGGAAGCCAACCCGGACATCGTAGTCAACAACGTGCCACTCCCCTTCCCGGAATCCGGCAATCAGTTGCTGGTGCGCAGCCTAGGTGGTAACCCGCCAGACATGAGCATGACGCATACCGCGTGGGTCGGCCCGCTGATTGAGGCCGGTGTGCTGATGGATTTGAGCGATGTAATTCTCAATCAGGATGACTACTACGACTATGCGCTGCAAAGTGGCATGGTAGATGGTAAGCTCAACTACGTCACATGGGCACCCAGCCCCACGATTGTGTACTATAACATTAGCTTGCTGGCAGAGGCTGGCTACGATGCACCCCCGCAGACATGGGGCGAAATGATGGAAATTGCAGAGGCCGTCGCCGGGATGGGCGATGATACCTACGGCTTTGCAATGGAGACCGCAAGCGCACCCAACGCAGGCTTCTATTTCCTCGGTAACGTGATGTCCTATTACGGTGCAGACCTGTTCGACGCTGACGGTAACGTGGTCATCAACTCGCCAGAAACCGTTCAGGCATACGAATTTGCCGCAAGCGTGTTTAACAATGGCATTTCCCCCACAGGCAACGTGCTGCGCAATACCCGCGAACTGTTTGCCCAGAATAATGTCGCCTTCTACCGTGACGGCGAGTACGGCGTGGGTATCATCGAGGCGTTGAACCCGGAGATGGTCTTCGGTGAGGACTTCGGTGTAATCCTGCTGCCGAGCGATGAAGCGGGTTCCCCGACGCCAACGTTCTTCATTGAACACCAGCTTGCTATCTACGAAGGCACCGAACATGTCGAAGAAGCTGCACGCCTCATCGACTTCCTGACCGGGCCAGAGGGTATTACCATCTACAACGAGTTCGGCGGGTTCAAGCTGCCCGTGCGTGAGTCCACCGCTGCCATTGACTTCTACAGCGCACCGGAAAACGCCTTTATGGGCATCTTCATCGAGGCGATGAACACCGCAGAGGCACTCCCCGGTGAGCAGCCGACCTTCGGCGCACTGATGATTGCACTGGCAGAAGGCTTGCAGAGTGTGGGCATCGTGGGCGACGCGCCCGAAGATGTGGTTGCCGGGGTTGAAGAAGAAGTCATCGACATTCTGGATCAATAGAACCTGTTTTCTGCCCGCTATGGCAGGGTAACGCAGGAATTTCAACCGGGGGCTGGCTTTGCTGGCCCTCACCTCAAACTGCACCATTCTACAGAAGAAATCAGTTATTAAAGGTCGATTTATGACGGCTCAAACCCCGCCGACACAGCCCACTGCCACCCTCAGCAGCCAGAAGCGCCGCGATGCCATTTTTGCATGGGTGCTGCTCATTCCGGCGTTTGTGGTGCTGGGCGTGACGGTGTTTTACCCTATTCTGGACGGCATCCGTGTCAGCTTTCTGGAGTTTACGCTGCGTACCCGCCTGAACCCGCCGTGGAACAACTTCGAGAACTACATCGAACTGTTCCAGGATGGCGACATTCAGCAGTACTTCATCACCACGCTTACCTACGTTGTCAGTGTTATTGTCATCGAATTTATCATCGCTCTGATACTGTCGCTCATGCTGGATAGCAAATATGTGCCCGGTCGCAATATTCTGCGCGGGCTGTTTATGATCTCGTGGGTGATCCCCAATATTGTGGCAGCGCTGCTGTGGGTATGGCTGTTGCAGCCGCAGTATGGTGTGGTGAACTACTTCCTCGCAGACCTGCTTGGCATCGTCGAACCTAACCAGAACTGGACGCAGGATCCCCAATTGGCGATGGTTTCGATTGTGGTGGCGACGATCTGGCGACAGACCCCGCTGATGCTGATTATGTTCCTCGCCGGGCTGCAATCTATACCAGAAAGCCTCGTTGAAGCAGCAAAAATCGACGGCGCGAACCAGTGGCAGGTCGTCCGGCGCATTATCCTGCCCATGATGACCCCTGTGATTGCCACTACGCTGCTGTTGGTGACAATTAACAACTTCCAGATGTTCGTTATCCCGTGGCAGATGACGCAGGGCGGCCCGGTTGGGATGACGACAACGCTATCTATTGCCACGTACAAAGAGGCATTTCTTGAATTTGACAGTGGCAAGGGCGCGGCCATTGGCGTAATGTGGTTGCTCAGTCTGGTGGTCATCAGCGCGTTCGTGAACTGGTTTATCTCGTACACAAGCTGGAAGAAAGAATCATGAGCAGTATATCCAGAGAAAATACCGGCACACTCAGCCATTCCCCGGCAGTAGTAGAAGACCATGTGCGGGTACGCCGCCGCCGCCGTAGAACGCGCACCATCATCATGTACACGATTATCCTCGTGTTTCTGGTGGCCTATCTCTTCCCTACGTACTGGATGATTATGGCGTCCTTCCAGCCCAATGGCGATTTGATTGTGTCGCCGCCAAACATCATCCCGCGCAACTTTACGCTGGAAAGCTACGCGAATATTTTACAGAACGAGCGAATCCGCACCTACTTTGCCAACAGCGTTATCGTTACCGGCGCAACCGTACTCATCAGCCTCATGATTGGCATCTTTGCCGGATATAGCTTCTCGCGGTTTAACGTGCCCGGTAAAAACCTGATGTTCACGTCGATTCTGTCCGTGCAGATGTTCCCGCGCATCGCCATTTTGATTGTGTTATTCACGCTGTTCACGCGGCTGCGCCTGACGGATACGCTGTTCGGGCTGACACTGTCTCACCTCACACTTTCCGTGCCGTTTTCCGTGTGGTTTATGAAGGCGTTCTTCGATGCCATCCCGATAGAACTGGAAGAAGCAGCATTCATTGATGGGGCCAGCCGATTGCAAACCCTGTTCCGCGTGGTGGTGCCGCTAACACTGCCGGGTATGATTTCTGTTGCCATCTACAGCTTCATCATGTCATGGAATGACTTCATCTATGCGTTTGCACTGGTCACGCAGGACAGCCTGCGCACACTGCCGGTTGGCATTTCGCTCACGTTCATCGGTGAATACCGCTATGATTGGTCTGGCATGATGGCGCTGAGTACACTTACTACACTGCCGTTGATTATCGTGTTCATCTTTTTGCAGCGGTACATGATTGCAGGGTTAACGGCAGGTGCGGTAAAGGAATGAGTGACCGACCCAATATCCTGCTGATTACGACCGATCAGCACCGCCGCGATACGCTGGGCTGCTATGGCGCGGACGTGTGCGAAACCCCGCACATTCACGCGCTGGCCGCCGGGGGCGTGACGTTCGACCACGCTTACACGGTCACGGCAATCTGTACCCCGGCGCGTGCCAGTATGCTCACCGGGGCGGCACCGTTCCGGCATAAGCTGCTGGCAAACTTTGAGCGCAACGTGGGCTATCCCACAGAACTGGCAGATGACACCCGCATGATTCCGCATTATCTGCCGGAGTACCGCTGCGCCAACATCGGCAAGTGGCATGTGGGGCAGCAGCGTGGGCCACAGAGTTTCGGCTTTAACGGTCATCATTATGAGGGCTGGCACCCGCCCTACAAACACCCGGACTATCTGGCATACCTGCGTGAGCGTAACCTGCCCGGTTTTACGGTGAAAAATGAGGTGCGCGGCATCTTCCCCAATGGTGAACCCGGCATCCCGCAGATGGGTGTTCACGACGCACCAGTCGAGGCGACCTTCTGCCATTACCTTACTACACGCACGATTGAGCAGATAGAGCAATACAGCGCGGGAGATACGCCGTTTTTTATCGCGTGCCAGTTTTATGGGCCGCACCTGCCCTACTACCTGCCAGAAGCCGTGCTGAATCGCTATGATCCGGCGCAGGTAGCACCCCATCCGTCCATGGCAGAAACGTTTGCCGGAAAGCCGCGCGTCCAGCATAACTACAGCCAGCACTGGGGAATGGATACACTGCCGTGGGAGACATGGCAGAAGCTCATTGCGGCATACCAGGGATACGTCAGCTTGATTGATGAGCAGGTGGGCCGCCTGATGGCTGCGCTGGAACAGAACAGGCTTGCCGATAACACCATCGTCATTTTCACCGCAGACCACGGTGGCTTTGTGGGCAATCACCGCCTTGCAGACAAAGGCCCCGCAATGTACGACGACATCTACCGCATTCCGCTGATTGTCCGTGACCCGCACGCAAGTACTGCCGGGGCGCGTACCAATGCGATGGTGAGCCTGCTGGATGTGATGCCAACTGTGCTGGATGCAGCAGGTATAGCAGCACCGGACGACGTGCCCATCGACGGGGATAGCTTTTTGCCGTATGCCCGCACACCGGGGGCCACTGGCAGAGACCGGATTACCGCCGAGTTCCACGGCCATCACTTCCCCTACCCGCAGCGCATGATCCGCACGCATCGGCATAAACTCGTAGTCAATCCAGCAGACATCAACGAACTGTACGACCTGCATACAGACCCATTCGAACTCAACAACATCTACGGCCACCCCGCCTGTGCCACACAGCAGCGTCACCTGATGGGGCAGCTATATCGCCATCTGGTCGAGGTGGGAGACAACTTCCATCACTGGATGCCAACGATGTACGACATGGACAGGCAGAGCGAATCTGCTACGGGTCAGGCACTGGTGCGTTAGCGATGGCGAAACCGCTGAATATCGTCGTCGCACTCACCGACGACCACGGGCAGTGGGCGGCAGGGTGCTATGGCAACCGGGAAATCCATACACCTACTCTGGATCATCTGGCAGCAACCGGCGTACAGATGGAAAACGCATTTACGCCCTCGCCGGTATGTTCCCCGGCGCGTGCCAGCTTCTTTACCGGTCTGTTTCCATCGCAGCACGGCGTACACGACTGGATACACCCCGACTTTGAGGAACCGGCATGGCTGGGCGAAGATACCCCCACGCTGGCCGGTCTACTGCACGCAGGCGGCTACCAGACCGCGCTGTGTGGCAAATGGCACATCGGGCAGAACACGCGCCCTCAACCGGACTTTGACTACTGGCGTGCTGTCGACCGTAACTATCCACCGCGCGACGGCAATTATGTGATGACCTCCGGGGAGGTCATCGCACGCGAGGGCTATCACACGCAGTTAATTACGGACGATGCTGTAAACTTTTTGCGAGAGCGTGACGCTAGCAGGCCGTTTTTCCTGTTTGTGGGTTACTTCGGTACACACAGCCCGTGGGCCGGGCACCCGGAACGGCTGGTTGCGCCGTACCGTGCCTGCACGTTTGATGATGTACCGGACGGCCCCACATACACAGGTGGACGCCTCACCGGGGAGTCGCTGGCGTCGTCGCGGTACAACCGGCGGGAGGCACTGGCACAGTACTATGCATCTGTGACGCACATTGACGAGGGCATGGGGCGCATCATGGATGAACTGGAGGCGCAGGGCTTACGAGATGATACGCTGGTGGTCTATACATCCGACCACGGCTTGAACTGCGGTCAGCACGGCATCTGGGGCAAGGGTAACGGCACACGCCCGCTTAACATGCTCGAAGAATCGGTGCGCGTGCCGCTGATTATCAACTGCCCCGGCAAACGTAAGCTGCAAGCTGATGATGACGGGCGCGTGGGCATGGAACCCGCCGCCCACGATGGGTATGTGCTGGGCGGGCAACGACGCACAGAGTTCGTGGATCACACAGACCTGTTTGCCACGCTGCTGGATTATGCGGGTGTCGATGTACCACCGGACACACCCCACACTTACCCCGGTCACAGCTTCCGGGGTATGGTGCAGGACGGGCGCGGGTCGCCACAGTGGAAAAACGTACAGACAGCAGAGTGCGGCCCGGTGCGTATGGCACGCACGTCACGCCATAAACTGGTGCTGCGGGAGCCTCTCGGCAGTAACGAGCTATACGATCTTGTGGACGATCCCGGCGAAACACAGAACCGCTACAGTGACGACCCCACGACCGCCAACGCACTGGAAGACGCTGTGACACAGTTTTTTGATGTGTGCAGCACACCGGAAAGAGCAGGCACACGCGGCACGGCCCTGCGGCAGCATAACTACGTAGAAGCATGGCGCGGGGAGAAGGAATAACACGCGATGAAAGCTGTGAACTTCCTGATTATCATCACGGACACGCAGCGTAAAGATATGGTTGGTGCCTATGGTAACCCGTGGATGGACACCCCTCACCTTGATAAACTCGCTGCACAGGGTGTGCGTTTTACGCGGGCGTACACTGCCGCCCCCGTGTGTACCCCGGCCCGCAGCGCCATCTTCAGTGGGATGTACCCGCAGGTCAACGGCGCGTGGGCCAATACCATAGCACCCTCTGCCAGCGTCCCGCTGATGGGCACGATTTTTGCGCATTATGGCTACCGCGTGGGTTACACCGGCAAATGGCACCTTGACGGTAGTAACTACTTCGGTGATGGTGAACCGGGCGGTGGCTTTGAGCCGGACTGGTGGTATGACGGCAAACGCTATGCACAGCACATCGGGCCGCAGTTGTTCAAAGCCTACCGCGAGAGCAACACCCCCGCCGACCTGCGCTGTGCCGGGTTCACAGAGGATAACATCTGGGCACACGGCGTTGCCGACCGCGCTATCGACTTTTTGCAGCGTGTGGGGGATGAACCGTTTGTGCTGGTTGCTTCGTTTGATGAGCCGCATGAACCATACATCGCGCCGCCGGAATACTGGGAGCATGTGAACCCCGACAACATCCCGCACTACCCGAATTACGGTGCCAGTGTGGATGACAAGCCGTTGTTGCAGCGTGTGCAGCGCGAACAGAATGGCGAACTTGAGTGGGCGGACTATGCCCCGACCCTGACGCGCTTCTATGGTTGCAACCGTCATATCGACCGGGAAATCGGGCGGGTACTGGCTGCACTGGATGAGCGCCCGGCAGATGATACCGTCGTCATTTACACCAGCGACCACGGCGACATGCTGCGCAGCCACGGGCTGGTGAGCAAGGGGCCGATGATGTACGAGGAAATCGCCAGTGTGCCGTTTATCGTTCGGGTGCCGGGTGGCGCACGGCACGCCGTTAGCGAGGCGCTGATAAGCCAGCTTGACATCCTGCCCACAATGCTGGAACTGGCATCCATTGACGTACCGGGAACCATGCAGGGAACGAGTTTTGCACCACTGCTTACAGATCCGTCCGCTGCCACGCGTGCTGCACTCATGGTGAGCTTCAACCGATTCGCCATCAACCATGACCGCTTCGGTGGGTTTTACCCGATCCGCTGCGTGGTGGACGGGCGCTACAAGCTGGCAGTCAATCTGCTGGATACCGACGAACTATACGACATGCAAAGTGACCCATACGAGATGACGAACCGCATTTATGACCCGGCACTTGCAGACGTACGTGCCCGGCTCCATGATGCACTGCTGGACGAGATGGATCGCATTCGTGACCCATTCCGAACGCCGCTATGGGGAATACGCCCGTGGCGCAAGGCGCGGCAGGTGTTCTACCGGGGCGGGGAAAATCGCCCGCCGTCGCCGGGTTTCCCATTTGAACCAGACCCACTGCCCGGTACATTCTAAAAGCCACTGGCGCGTCAGGGTTAAAATCGAATATTCTCTGCAAATATCGACGTGAGATGAAAAACCATGACACTGACAACAGACTGGAATCCGCGTGCGTTTCACCTGATGACCAAGCCACGCGGCGCAATTTGTAACCTCGATTGTAAATACTGTTACTTCCTGAGCAAAGAACGCCTGTACCCGGACAGTAAATTCCGCATGAGTGAAACGCTGCTGGAGGAATACACACGCCAGTATATCGCCGCACAGGACGTG
Organism: Chloroflexota bacterium; assembly: GCA_039024535.1. GTDB lineage: Bacteria > Chloroflexota > Anaerolineae > Aggregatilineales > Phototrophicaceae > DAOTTY01. The sequence goes on along the minus strand of JBCCQC010000082.1, from coordinate 1,980 downwards.
CCGGAAGTCACGTTCGCGTGGCAGGGTGGCGAACCTACCCTGATGGGGCTGGACTTTTACAAACAGGCCGTCCGCTACCAGCAGAAGCACAAAAAGCCCGGAATGCGCATCTACAATGCACTGCAAACCAACGCTGTCACGCTGAATGATAGGTGGTGCGCGTTCTTCGCAGAAAATGATTTCCTGATTGGTGTAAGCGTGGACGGCCCGCAACAGTTGCACGATGCTTACCGGGTGGATAAAGGCGGTGCGCCGACGTTCGAGCGTGTGATGGCGGGGGTTCACCTGCTGCAAAAGCACAATGTCGAGTTCAATATCCTCACCACGGTTCACGCCGCCAATGCAGACTCCCCACTGGAAATTTACCGTTTCATTCGTGACGAGATCGGGGCGAACTTCATGCAGTTTATCCCCATCGTGGAGCGCGACAACGACACCGGCTATCAACAGGGCAACACTGTTACTGAACGCTCTGTGACGGCAGGGCAGTATGGGGTGTTCCTGACGACAATTTTCGATGAGTGGGTGCGGCACGATGTGGGCCGGGTGTTTGTGCAGATTTTTGATGTCGCACTGGCCGCATGGACAGGCAACAATCCGGGGTTGTGCATCTTTGAGGAGACGTGTGGCACTGCGCTGGCAATGGAACATAACGGCGATGTGTTTTCCTGTGACCACTACGTGGAGCCAGATTATAAGCTGGGCAACATCACCGAAATTCCCCTCAGTGATATTATTGTGATGGATGAGCAGCGCGAGTTCGGTCTGGCGAAGCGTAACACGCTACCGGACTACTGCCGTCAGTGTGAGGTGCGTTTCGTTTGCAATGGTGGCTGCCCCAAAAACCGCTTTATCACCACGCCGGATAATGAACCGGGATTGAATTACCTGTGCGCTGGATACAGAGCGTTTTTCAATCACATCAACACGCCGATGCGCTTTATGGCAAATGAGCTGGCCCACCGCCGCCCCCCGGCCAATGTGATGCACTACATGCGCCAGCAGGACGCCGAATTAGAGGCAGCTTTTGCGGCTGCCGGTCGTAATGACCCGTGCCCGTGCGGTAGCGGCCTGAAGTACAAAAAGTGCCACGCACGCCGACGCACCCGCGCATAATGACGTGCTACGCTGGTTCTACATAAATGGGTGAACTCCATGCCCAGTGATTGTTTTTCTGGCGCACGCGCACATAGTACCAGTCCCGCCGCTGGCTGTGTGTGTGATGGTTGTAGGTCAGGCTCATCCGGTAGTCTTGCTGCGGTATAGCCTGATGAAAACAATAAGCCGGGGATAAAAACCCGCCGAGATAGTGCGACTGTGGGCCGTTGAGTAAATCTGCCAGATGAATTTTAACGGCCTGTCCGTTGATTGTGCCGCTGAAATATGTTTGCGGGTTTCCCGTGACTTCGAAGCACATGCCCTGCGTGCTGGCAGTGGTTGTGGTCGGGTTGCCCCATGTGCGCGTGGAAAATGATACGCCAGTATTGCCCACACGCTGCCAATCGCTGAACGAATAGCTGTCTTCTTCGTCGGCCTGTGGTGCAACCACTTCATGACCGCGAAAACGTGGCTCAACAGAAAGCAGTTCCCCACTCACCACGTCTAACTCCGCCTGCCAGTCCACGTTTTCGCCACGCTCTGCCCACCCCAGTTCCAGATACACCTTCATCGGAGCCACGAATGGATCAGTGACCGCTTCAAAAGTCGGGTTCCAGCGGTGAATAACCCGGTTGTTGTGCAGCAGTTCAACGTAGTCAATTGCATCACCGCCCGTTACCTCAACGGCTATGTCGCGCTGCGTTGAGGTGGGTGCAATTGCTCCCATACGGTGACCGTTCAACGTAACCGCGAGTTGAATGCGATCTCCCGTGAGCGCATAGGTACAGCGTTGCTGCACAGCCTGCCAGATGCCATCCCGCGTCAGGTCATCTGCCCAGACACCCAGACGCCCATGCCCATAACTCCCCGGATGCGCACTGT
>JBCCQC010000081.1:0-10946 GCA_039024535.1 Chloroflexota bacterium | reverse complement strand
TGTGGCCGGTGCTGCTGCCGCAGAGATCGGGCTGGCAGCCGCACAACAGCCGTGGGCGCTGGTCGGGTTATTGATCTGGCTGGGTGGCCTGATGGCGCACCGGCTGGCAGTGGGGGCGCTCTCCTCACGGGTGGAAGATAAGCGTGAGCGTATGTTGATGGATGCATTGCAAACCCGCCACGGCCCGGACTGGGCGCAAAGCATCACCGAGGGGGAGTATGTGGGTGTGGCAAAGGGCATTGACGACTACTTCTGTAATGTGCGGGTTTTCCAGCAGCATGTGATTCAGTTTGTGTTCGGCAGTGCGGCCATCGTGATGTTCTTTTCGCTTATGCGACCGGTGCTGATCGAATGGGCAGAGTATCTGACGCTCGATACAAACACTGATGGCTGGGCAGAAGTGCTGGGCGTTGTCATCCAGCAACCCGCCTTCCTGCCCATTATTCTGGTGTGGCTGGTAATTCTGTCCGTCCATGCGTTTAAAACATACAGCAACAAGCCCGTGAACATGGACGACGAACTGGAACGCGAACGCTCACTGACGTATGAGCGCCACAATACCCCGCGCCCGGTTGATGCCCGTGCTAAGCGCAAAAACAATCTGGAGGATGTGTCGCCGCCGGGGGTTCGCCTGAATGCAGACGGTGAACTGACAAACAGCACCGTTGAGGCGTGGCACGATAAACGGTAGTGGCTTCAGTCGGGTTTGATGGTATCGATGACGAACAACTTTTGCAGGTAGTCCAGCATGGCACGCCGCCGCCGCGATATTGAAAACCAGACCCACGTGCCCAGAATCACATAAGCTGCCAGCATCATCACATCCACCGTGCCGCGTATCATCCACAGCGAGATGAGTACGGGTGCGCCCAGCATGGCAACGGATAGAAACAGTACATCCTGCGTGGGCGGGTAAACCTCACCCTGGAGCATCGCATCGCCAAAAGCGGGTTGCCGCACAATGCGCCCCTGCGCCGTAAACCCGCGTGCCCAGCGCAGTTCCCCGGAGTAGTTCGAACTGCGGGCGCGGCGTTTTTGCAGCAGTTTAATCTCGAAGTCGGCACTGTCTTCGGTTTCATCCGTGAGGGTGATGACGAAACGGCGCTTATCACTCATCCATTCAGTCTCGCGCAGTTTTTCCACGCTTTCGGTATAGGGCAGGCCGGTCGGGATGGCGAAGTTTTTCGAGCCGAGGAAGGTACTGCGCAGGTAGGTGATGGTGTCGTTGCTGGCGGATTTTGCTTTTTTGTCGGTTTCCATAGTCCTGGTCGCCCTGCTGAGATTTTTGTTTATAGTATAGCGTCTCACATCGCAGCGGGGCACGTTATGCAGCAAAAAGGGTGGCCCCATCAGCCACCCCTCCTGTCTGGCATTACATTACAACAGGGTTCTACAGCGCAGGCAGCAGCACCTTATCAATCACGTGTACTACACCATTGCTGGCGTCCAGGTCTGCGATAATCACGTTGGCCGGTACACCGGTTGCGTCAGTGATCTGCACACCACCGCCAGCCGCAGCCGCCGTCACGCTCTGGCCCTGCACAGTGGCTACACTCACAGAGCCAGCATTGATGATGGTGCTGGCCGGAACCTCACCGGGGATGACGTGGTAGGTCAATACGGTGGTCAGCAGCGCACGGTCGGCCAGCAGTTCAGCAGCAGTCACGTCCAGTGCAGCCAGCAATTCAGCAAAAGCCGCGTTCGTCGGCGCAAAGACAGTAAAGGTACCGCTGTTCAGCGTATCGACCAGTCCAGCAGCCTGCACAGCAGCTACCAGCGTGGTGAAATCGTTGTTAGAAGCGGCAATTTCTACGATGGTGGGCTGTGCGGGTGCGCTCAGTGCGCTAACGACGCTCGGTGGCAGCAGCACGTTATCCAGTACGTGGATAACACCATTGCTCACGTCAAGGTCGGTAATGGCAACCGTGGCCTGGCCGCCGTTCAGCAGCAGGCGGTCACTGTTCGGGTCAGCCTCTACAACAATAGCTTCGCCCTGTACAGTCGGTGCGCTGAACGGGAAGTCCTGTGCGAGAATGTCTGCTGCTTTGAACTCACCGGGGATGACGTGATAGGTCAATACGGTGGTCAGCAGGGCACGGTCTGCCAGAAGCTGTTCTGCACTGATGCCGAGATCGGCCAGCAGCGTGTTAAAAGCGCCGTTGGTGGGGGCGAAAACGGTGAAGTTACCACCGCTGAGTGTATCTACCAGCCCGGCAGCCTGTACTGCGGCCACCAGCGTGCTGAAGTCGTTGTTAGCAACAGCCGCTTCGACAATCGTCGGCTGCTGTGCGAAGCCCGGTACCACTGCCACAAACAGCAGCAGCGCGGTCAGGATCAGGATATTCAGTTGCTTTGCCATGTGATTTGAGTCTCCTCATTACAATACGGTAATCGTTTGAGTTGGATCACATGTACGTACATGGTGTAAAATTCGCGCGTTCACCTATGGATTCGCAGATTATCGGCAGATAGATCACTACAGATTACGACACTCATTATCCGTTCAGTCACTGCTCAGGAAGCACAGAACGTGCTACTATGTAGGCAGGGTTAAACCAAATTAGACTTTACAGGCAAAAATCGTTATCACGATGACCATTCACACACAGGACGACACTGTGATTATCAATCGTATTGTAGAGCGCGACCAGCAGGCCCTCGCTGAGCTATACGACCGTCACGGCAGGCTGGTCTATAATATGGCGCTGCACGTGTTACAAAACGACCGCTCCGCAGAAGAAGTGACGCAGGATGTGTTCTTCCAGGTGTGGCGCTGGCCGGAACGCTGGGATAGTGAGCGTGCGCAGCTTTCTACATGGTTACTGGCGATTGCCCGCTACACAGCCATTGACTACCTGCGCCGCGAACAACGCCGCCCACAAACCGCGACCAGTGATATGGAGCGCATCAGCAATAGTATGCCCACCCCCCACGCGGCAGACAACGCCACCCGCGACAATGGCGAAATTATGAAGAAGCTCATCAGCAAACTGCCGAAAGACCAGCGCGTGCCCATCCTGATGGCGTACTACCGGGGCATGACCCACGAGGAAATCGCGCAGAAACTCAATATTCCGCTGGGCACGGCTAAATCGCGCATTCGGCTGGGGATGAAAAAGCTTAAAGAAGGCTGGCTGGAAGTGGTGCAAGAAATTGAAAGCAATTCGTGAAAGAATGCGCTGTTGCGTTGACGAACGCAGTATGTGCTGTTTAGTATTGTGGGACTCTTATTGTTAGCCAGGTATTATGACAGAACATAACAGGACATATCAGGGGGCAAACTCCTGTGACGACATCATCGGGCTGATGGGAGCGTACAGCATCGGGGCCACCACGCCGGAGGAAACCCGCGCTGTAGAAGCCCTGCTGCCCTATTGCCCACAGGCGATGGCCGAACTTGCAGACTATATGGCGGTGAGTGACGCTATGCTGCATGTACTGCCGATGGACAAGGAGCCGCCGGCAGATTTGCTGAACGGGCTGAACCTGACCGACCCGACCGCGTTGCATCATGCTTCTGCACACAGCAACGGCGTCCATGTGGAGGAGCACACACCCGCCCCACAGCCACAGATCACTGTGCTGCCACAACCGGCAGAGCGCCGCACGCCGTGGGTAGCCATTGCGGGGATCGCCGCTGCTTTCTTACTTGTTATTGGTATGAACGCGGTGTGGTTTTCGCTGTACCGGGGGCTGCAAGCCCAGCAGACACAGATTACCACCCTCATTGAGCAGCAGGCGCAGGTGATTGCAAACATGGAAGCCGCGCCCGCCACTGTGCCTATCGTCGTGGCCGGGAACACGCACTCCATCCCGCTGCAACCCAACATCCCGGACGCAGCGGCAGTCAACGCCCGTGTTATCTACGATGCGCAGAGCAACATTGGCTCTGTTTGGGCGGGGAACCTGCCACAGCCTGCTACCGGCCACGGTTATCAGGTGTGGCTCGTGCGTGGTGACGAGGCCGTGAGCCTGGGCACGTTCAGTGTAAGTGCCGGGGGCGAGGGGTCGCTGCTGTTCCGGTCGCCGGTACCCATTACGCCGGACGATGTGCTGGGCATCAGCACGGAGCCAGTTAATGGCAGCATGGAACCGACCACACCGCATCTTGTCACGGGTAAAATCGACACGTAGCGGCGTTTGCAGGGTGGCACACAGCGCGTTTACCGCTTCATGTACGAATACAGAGGTCAGTGGTCTGTTTTGCCGCGCCAGAACCCGTTTTAAGCCCCGTCTAATCTATGTGTTCCCTGTTGCCGAACAGCGCGTTTTTCGCCTATGGTGTTAAACAGAGTTGAATGTAACACCACAGGCTACCCCGTGAACCACACCAACGACATCCAGCGCGTGCTGGTCATCACCCTCATCCTGAATATTGCGGTCGCGTTCGGCAAGATTGTCGTGGGCATGGCGGCAGGCGCACTTGCCATTGTTGCAGATGGGTTCCACTCGCTAATGGACGGTGCCGGGAACATTGCGGCGCTGGTTGCCAATGCTATTGCCTCCCGCCCCCCGGACGACGACCATCCCTACGGCCATCACCGCTTCGAAAATATAGGGGCACTGGTAATTGGCGTGCTGCTGCTGGTGACGGCGTGGGAAGTGGTGCAGAGTGTGGTGGCGCGGCTGTTCGGTGAGGGCGGCACGCCACAGATTACCCCGCTGACAATCGGTGTTCTGGTGGGCACGCTGGCTGTGAACATCGTGGTGAGTACCTACCAGCGGCGAGAAGGGCGGCGGTTGCGCTCGCAACTGCTGCTGGCCGATGCCGAAAACACCCGCGCCGATGTGTACGTGACACTCTCTGTACTGGGGAGCACCGGGTTTGTGCTGCTGGGCGCGGCATGGATGGATACGCTGGCGGCGCTTGTCGTCGTCGGGTTGATTGTGCGGGCGGCGTGGCGGGTGCTGGGCAGTGCGGGTGGCGTCCTGGTAGATACCGCCCCTTATTCGCCAGATCAATTGCAGGCGTGGGTGTGTGATCTGCCGGATGTGCACCGAGTGGTGCGGGCACGCAGCCGGGGTACTGCCGATGCTGCCCACATTGACATTGACGTGCAGGTTCACCCGACCACCACCATTGCCCAGGCCGAAAACGTGACGGGGGCGATCCGGGCACAGGTAGAGCAGTGCGTGTATGACTGCGGCGGCAACGTGGCAGAAATCGAAGTTCACTACTCCCCGGCACGCGCTACAGCAGAGATGCTGGCAGTCTAATTTTTCGTCGCGCTGCGTGCAGATGCAACTACCCCGACTTACCCATAACGCGCCCCTACCGCAGGGGCCGAAACTGCGTAGAATGGTCAACCATACCCCCACAAAATATTTGTTGATGTAAAGGATGACCTCCAAATGACAGACTCACCTGAAATCCGCGACGAACTACGTGCCCTCAACGCCCGTTCGCGGACGCTCGTCGGCGGTACAGACCGCGCAGGTGCCCGCTCCATGCTCAAGGCCATTGGCCTCACGGACGAAGACCTCGCAAAGCCGCTGGTGGCTGTGGCGAACACATGGACGGAGATTGGCCCGTGCAACTTCCACCTTAAAATGATCGGCCAGAAGATCAAAGAGGGGATCCGCCATGCCGGGGCTACCCCGCTGGAGTTCAACACGGTTTCAATCAGTGACGGTATCACGATGGGCACTGAGGGCATGAAAGCCTCGCTTATCTCCCGCGATATGATTGCTGACAGCATCGAACTTGTCGTCAACGCCAACATGTTTGACGCCTGCATCGCCATCAGCTCCTGCGATAAGACCATCCCCGGCACCATTATGGCGCTCATCCGCATGAATATTCCATCGCTGATGCTCTACGGGGGCACTATCAAACCCGGTAAGTTCCCCGGTCGCTACCCGATGGACGCCATGGACGGCCAGCCGCAGGAAGACAAAGAAATCAACATCGTTCACGTCTACGAGGCCATCGGCGCGTACAGCAGCGGCAAAATCACGGCAGAACAACTCAAGAAAATCGAAGATCATGCGTGCCCCGGCCCCGGTGCCTGTGCCGGACAGTTCACGGCAAACACGATGTCCACGATGGGCGCAATTATGGGCATCAGTCCGATGGGCTTCAATGACGTGCCAGCAGTGGACAAAGAAAAAGAAGATGTCGCTGTTAAAGCCGGTAAGATGATTATGTACCTGCTGGAAAACAATATTCGTCCAAGCGACATCGTTACCCGTGAGTCACTGGAGAACGCGATTGCCGCTTCTACGGGCACGGGGGGCAGCACAAACTCGATTTTGCACCTGCTGGCCTTTGCACGTGAAGCCGGGATTGAGTTCACGGTTGACGACATCGAGGACATTAGCAAGCGCACGCCCATCATCGCCGATATGACCCCGACCGGGCGCTACAACGCGCTGGACATCTACGAGGCCGGTGGCATTCGCCTGCTGGCACAGCGCATGTTAGAGCAGGATCTGCTCAGGGGCGATACGCTCACCGTGACCGGCAAAACTCTGGCAGAAGAAGCCGCTTCCGCAGTGGAAGCACCGGGGCAGAAGGTCGTGCTGCCTGTGGGTGAACATATCAAGCCGACTGGCGGCCTCGTTGTGCTCAAGGGCAACCTTGCCCCGGATGGCGCGGTAGTCAAGCTGAAGGGCAACGAACCGCAGTTCCATCGCGGCCCCGCACGCATTTTCAACCGTGAGGAAGACGCCTTCGACGCGGTAAAAGCGCAGCAGATTGTGGCCGGCGATGTGGTTATCATCCGCTATGAGGGGCCGGTGGGTGGCCCCGGTATGCGCGAGATGTTGCAGATTACGGCGGCACTGGTGGGCCAGGGGCTGGGCCAGGATGTGATGCTGCTCACGGACGGGCGCTTTAGCGGCGGTACACGCGGCCTGATGATCGGGCACTGTGCGCCAGAAGCAATGGTTGGCGGCCCGATTGGTCTGCTGGAGGAAGGCGACATGATTGAGGTAGACGTGGAGAAGCGTAGTATCCGCGTGGACATCAGCGATGAGGAACTGGAAGCACGCCGCGCGAAGTGGCAGGCCCCGGAGCCGCACTATCGTTCCGGTGTGATGGCGAAGTATGCAGCCCTGGCGAAGCAGGCCAACGACGGGGCCATCAGCAACACGCTGTAGGATAGCTGCTGGCGGGCGGCGTTCGCGTCGCCCGCTCTGTCATCGCCCTTTGATATATTCCTACCGGAAAAGTATGAAGGCTGTCGCCGCGCACGATGACACAGTTTGAACATCTCTCTCCCTGCATGTTTGTCTGAATCGTGACACTATTCGGCGGTTTTTTCCAGCTTTTTCGCCTCTTGCCAGAACACATCCAGTTCATCCAGCGTGAAGTCCGTCATTGGCTTGCCGCTGTCATATACGCGCCGCTCTACATACCGGAACCGCCGCGCAAATTTGGCATTCGTCGCCTTCAGCGCCACCTCCGGGTCAACCTTCAGGTAGCGCAGCACATCCACTGCCGCGAACATCAAATCGCCGCACTCATCCAGCAGTTCCTCCGGGGACTGTGCCGCGTCGATTTCTGCCAGTTCTTCGGTGATCTTCGCTTTCACACTGTCGATGTCCGGGTAGTCGAACCCGACTTTTGAAGCGCGTTTCGCGTACTTTGCGGCCTTCATCGTCGGCGTAAAGCTCGTGGGCACGTCATCCAGCACAGATTTGAACCCGTTGTCAGTATCGCCATTCGCAGCCTTTTCCTGCTGCTTGATCGCTTCCCAGTTGGTGACAACGTTCCCCGCGCCATCTACAGTCACATCGCCCCACACATGCGGGTGCCGCCGGATCATCTTCGCGTTGACGTTCTGCATCACGTCGGCCATCGTGAACTCGCCAAACTCGGTGGCAATTTGCGTGTGCAGCACAATTTGCAACAGCAGGTCGCCCAGTTCATCCTTCAACGCGTCGGGGTCGTCCCGGTTGAGCGCGTCCAGCACTTCATAGGCTTCTTCAATGAGGTACGGGCGCAGGCTGGCGTGCGTTTGCTCCCTGTCCCACGGGCAGCCCTCTGGCGCACGTAGATGTGCAATGGTTTCCTGGAAGCTCTCGAAGCTGCTGTGCTGCCCCACTGCCGGGATGTACAGCGACGTGAGGTGGTTGATGTGTTCGCTGCGGTCGATTTCGTAGAGGGGCACTGTCTCCGTTGTGCCACTGGCCCCGGCACTGTGAACCAGCGTTACGGTGAAGTCCTCCGGGTACTGGTTCATCAGCACGAGTTTGACTTCGCTGGCAACAGCTCGGCTGTAAACCTGCGCCAGCAGCGCGGGGCTATCCGGGTTCAGCGGGGGATGGTGCATGGCCGCGACTTCCAGCCCGTCCACCAGTTGCAGGCCGTCCAGCGCATCTATGCCGAGTGCAGCGCACGTCGGTTCGATAAAGCTGACCCCACTAACAATCTCTACGGCAATTCCTGCTCTGGTTCCCCGCGCCCGGATTTTCACCACGGTCGATTCGGCAATGTGCGGGTCACCGGGGACGGCGTACACTACGTCGCCGGACTGTGCGGCAGTGATGAGGGTTTCTGTAATGGCGTTGTAAACGTCCTCGAAGGCGTCGTGCGTTTCGTAGAGGGGGTCAAAGCTATGATACGTCGCATTCTGCGGTAAATCCGGCACGCAGGGGTGGCGCTCTGTGCGCAGGTAGACGGTTTCTGCGGTTTCCAGCGTGCGCCACGCGCGGCGTGTGATGTCGTCGGCGCTGCCCGGCCCCAGCCCGATGATAGTCAGTGTCATGGTGGTGGTATCCTCATTGCGTTTTCCGTGACGATTTTAGCGCACCGGGACATGCGGTGTGCAGGTTGGAAAAAATTCATGCCGCTGGCTGCCATGTGTACGAATTTTTACACACACGAATGGTTAAATGGGGTATCCTGTTGCGTAACAAACGTAACAGCAAATAACGGAGCAGGCTGCTATGTTCGGCGGTGAGCGGCCAGATTGCGCAAAATGATGACAACAACCGAGACACCCATAACCACAACACAATTATCAAGGGCGGCGCTCACCGAGGGCGAATGGCAGATGGTGATCGTCCGGCGCACACGCGGGGCCAGCGTAGATGTACGAATGTTGCCCGCAGAAGAACGCGGTAACGCCGTGACGACCGTTCATCGGGGCCAGCAGGTTAGCCTGCGCCTTGACCTTGAACATGAGGGCTGGGTACCCATCCGTGTGGAGCGGCTTTCTGGCTGGGTATACCTCGAAGACATTCGCTTTATGCCTCTGGGCACCCCCCCGGCTCCGCCACCACCGCCGCCGCGCCCGGCCCCGGTACAGAAGAAGCATTCCGGGCTGGTCAAGCGTCTTATCGACCGCATCAAGGGCCTTTAAGATTACAGTTGGGGCGGCGGGTTCTGCGGAGAAAAGCTCCAGCGTGCGCCCCCACTCAGGAAGCTGACGCCGTACACAATCAACCCGCTGACGACGAGCAGAATCACAATGCTGGCGATGTAAAACACGCGCGTGCTGGCCCGCTTACGGAACGAGACATACAGCGGTGCAACAATCATGGCGACAGTCATTGTCGTCAGGTGGGCCACCCAGTCTGGCCGGGAGTAGTTGTTGATTAAATTGCCGTAGAGCAGGTAGTACAGCAGGCCCAGCACCCACTGGATGCCAATGAGCGCACTGAACGTGCCCATCACAATACGTGTAACGCGATCCTGTTCGCGTCTGGTTACCAGGCTGTAGATCATGAAGCCGAGCGCTACTACAATAGAAAGCACCACCAGCCAGCGCGTGCCGCTGTGTGCATAATACAATCCGGTTGTCATTTCCAGTTACCTTTAATGTTGACAGTTTGTGCAGCGAAAGTATATCAGACAGAACACCCGTATGGATGCTCTGCCTGTGCAAGTGCTTATCAGTTGTTTACGTTGAGCGCACTGAGGCCACGACCAGATTCGAGGAGAATATTGATGCGGTTGTTGATGATGTCCATGCGGTCAATGGGGCTGTTAAAGGGGCGGTTGGTGCCTACCTGCCCACCACCGATGAGATCATACACCTGCAAGACCTGCTCGGTCTCGCCGTCTTCGTCGGTAACTTCGCTCACAACAGCCACCAGTGTGTCATCCGGGCTGAAGTAAACTTCAGTCGGCACATACGGGATGTTCACGCGCTGGCCGCCCACCGCCTGTAACGTCAGGCTGGCCGGGAGGCCGAGGTTGTACAGGTTTACCGCAGCGGGTTCGCCTTCGCTATCCGCCGTGACCACGTAGGCCGCACGGCACCCCGGCGAAATGGCCCATGCAACCCCCGGCGCAACCCGTGTGCCAATACGACGCCCATTCTCAAGAAACTCTACACCACCTGTGTTCCCGGCAGACCGTGCGCGGGTGGCAATGATGGCGTCGTCGGTCTCGCACGCGGCCATGCTGGATTCGCTGATGGGTGCATCCATTGCCACAAAATCGCCGTTGGTGCGCTGCACAATGACCGCAGCGGCTATGGTATCACGCACGCCACGCTCACCACCCCGGCAGGCGGTACGTTCACGGTCGCCGTAGGCACCAATCAGCAGTTCTACTTCTGTAAAGGCCAGCCGTCCGGCTGCTGTTGTGATCGTCAGCGTGGCTGTTTCGCCAGCGGGGACGCGCTGTGGCGAGAAAGTGCCACTGATGCCACGCGGCGGTGAACACAGTTCCAGTGTCACATCGCCGTCATAGCCGTTTACAGCAGTGGTGCGGATGGTAAATTCTGCGGTGTCGCCCTCCCATGTGATGGTGCGTGTGCCGGGGCTGATGCCCAGATCAACATCCGGCGGGGTGGGGCCAGCGGGGGTGGCGTCCTGTGCATTGACGGCGGTTACACCCGCAATCATGAAAACGAGCGCAAGGGCCAGTACTATACCAGCAGAGCGAGTCATGTTCAGACCTTTCTTTATGCAATGTTTGAATGAGCCAACACAGTCTAGCACATACTACACGGGTACAATATTAGATCTAAGCCACTGACCGAAAGTTGTGT